>NZ_AJVB01000247.1:0-5658 GCF_000278445.1 Rhodococcus sp. R1101 | reverse complement strand
TGGCGCCGTCGAGGACGTCGCCGCGTCGCAACTGCACTGCTTCTTCGCTCCTGATTCTCCTGCCGTCCGCGGCGGTACCGCTCCGCCGGGGATCCGAACCGATGGATTCGTGCCTTTGACACTATCGGACGGTTCGCTCTAACCTGAACGCTGTTCAATTGAACGACGTTCAAGTTCTCGCCACCCCAGGAGACGGCAGTGACCCAGGCGCCCGCCCGCACCGACATCCTCGACATCGCCCGCGACCAGGTGCTCGCCCGCGGAATCGGATTCGACCGCGACCAGACCCTCGAGGTCCTGCAGCTGCCCGACGATCGCATCGACGATCTTCTGGCGGTCGCCCACGACGTGCGCATGGCGTGGTGCGGACCGGAGGTGGAGGTCGAGGGGATCATCAGCCTCAAGACCGGCGGCTGCCCCGAGGACTGCCATTTCTGCTCACAGTCGGGCCTGTTCGCCTCCCCGGTGCGCGCCGCCCGGCTCGACATCCCGTCACTCGTCGAGGCCGCGAAGCAGACCGCGAAGACCGGAGCCACCGAATTCTGCATCGTCGCGGCCGTGCGCGGACCCGACGAACGACTCCTCGCGCAGGTCGCGGCCGGCATCGAAGCAATCCGCAACGAGGTCGACATCCAGATCGCGTGCTCGCTCGGCATGCTCACCCAGGATCAGGTCGACCGGCTCGTCGCGATGGGCGTGCACCGCTACAACCACAATCTCGAGACCGCCCGTTCACACTTCCCCAACGTCGTCACCACCCACACCTGGGAGGAGCGCTTCGAGACGCTGCGGATGGTGCGCGAGGCAGGTATGGAGGTGTGCTGTGGCGGCATTCTCGGGATGGGTGAAACCGTCGAGCAGCGAGCCGAATTCGCAGCCGACCTCGCGGCGCTCGAACCCGACGAGGTGCCGCTGAACTTCCTCAATCCGCGCCCCGGCACTCCCTTCGGGGACCTCGAGGTGCTGCCCGCCACCGAGGCGCTCAAGGCCGTGGCGGCCTTCCGGCTGGCGTTGCCGCGCACCATCCTCCGATTCGCCGGCGGCCGCGAGATCACGCTCGGCGACCTCGGCGCGCAGAAGGGGATCCTCGGCGGGATCAACGCCGTCATCGTCGGCAACTACCTCACCACGCTCGGCCGGCCCGCGGAGACCGACCTCGATCTGCTCGGCGAACTGAAGATGCCGATCAAGGCCCTGGGCGAGACGATCTGATGTTCGATCCGTTCACCGGCGAGGCGATCGTCGACGGGACGGTCCGAACCCATTCCGCAGCAGTGCAGCTCGGCCTCGAACCGCCGCGGTTCTGCACGCAGTGCGGCCGGCGGATGATCGTGCAGATCGCGCCGGACGGATGGTGGGCGCGGTGTTCGCGTCACGGGACCGTCGACTCCGTGATGAGCGAACAGCGGTGACGAGCGAACAGCGGTGACGAGCGACAGCTCTCACGAATCGTCGCCGGACTCCCCGGGGTAGGTGACCACGCCATCGGGGCCCACCGAGGGCGTCGCACCCCACTGTCCCAGCTCGTGCGGGCGCGGTGTCGCGTTGTTGACGAGATGTACGACGGCCCATCCCCGCGCGGTGAGGGTGTTCGCGATCAACAGGCGGTGACAGCGCCAGGGCATCGGCTCACCGCACATGATGGCGACGTGCCGGTGCTCGGCCAGTTCGGTGAGGCGTCGCAGTCCGGCCTCGAAGTCGTCGGTGAGCGTGTAATCGGCGTAGTTCTTGAAACTCGCGTTCTTCCATCCCGCATTGATCGCCGGATCGACGTCCTTCCGTTTCGGCCGCCTGCCACCGAGTTCGGTGAGGTGCAGGTAGCCGATCCCGGCGCTGTCGAGCCAGGACGGCATCTCGTCGGCGTCGAACTGCGGGCTGCGGCGTGAGCCGGGCATCTTCCGTACGTCGACGACGACGTCGATGTCCGCCGAAGTCAGTGTGTCGAGCAGGACGGACTGCGGACACGTCCAGTGGCCGATGGTCCACAGGACACGGGAGTCGGCACTCATGGTGCCCATCGTCTCATCTCGTGTGTGTCACCCACGCGTAGTTTCTCGGCTCCGTCGCTCTCCGGTCGGGACCACCTGATCTGGGTCCGCCGGACACATGGTTCGCACATTCCGGACCGCGGATCGCTCCCCACTCACGGATTCCGGTGCCGGTACGGGGTCCTCCGCGGCACGGCCAACCGACTCCCACTCGAGCCAGTTGGCGACCTTCTCCCGGGTGGCGGCCACGGCCGCGTCCAGGACGGCGCTGCCCAGGACGATGCGTCGCGGCGGTCGGTCGGCGTCGACGACCGCGAGGAGTGCCCGCGCGGCCAGGGCGGGGTGGCTGTCGATGCTCGTGGACGCGCTCTGCTTCTCGATCTCGGCTCGCAGCGAGTCGTAGTCCGATCGGGGAGTACTCACCGTCATGGTGGTATAGAGGTCGGTCCAGTAGCCGCCCGGCTCGACGATCGTGACGTCGATGCCGAAATGCGCGGCCTCGACGGCCAGTGCTTCACTGAGTCCCTCGAGAGCGAACTTGCTCGCGCTGTAGAGCCCTGTGCCGGGTCCGCTCAGTACGCCCCCGATGCTCGAGATCTGCACGAGATGCCCGCGTCCTCGGCCCCGGAAGGCCGCCATGGCGGCCTGGCTGACCCACATCGCTCCGAAGAAGTTCGTCTCGAACTGCGCACGCGCCTGCTCCTCGGTGAACTCCTCGACGAATCCGTAGGCCATGGTGCCCGCGTTGTCGACGACGATGTCGATGCCTCCGAAATGGTCGCGCGCCCTGTCGAAAGTGGCGAACACCGCCGTGCGGTCGGTGACGTCGGCCGGGAGCCGGAGGAGGCGCTCCGGATCCCGGGGGAGATCGGCCGACCCGATCGATCGTGAGACGGCCACGACGTTGTCACCTCTCGACAGCGCGGCGCGGACGAACTCCCTGCCCAGGCCGCGGCTCGCGCCGGTGATCAACCAGGTGCGGGGACGCGCGGCGGGAGCGGCGGGGTACGCGGTCGTCGGTCGGATGGTCATGCATACCTCCTGATCGATACGAGACGGTCCGTCTCGTTCACTTGAGAATGACCCTTCGAGGAATGCCTGTCAAGACGCAACGTCTCGTCTCGATGGGATATCGTCGACCCATGCCCGCGCGCCCCGAACCCGGAAACTCCCGGCGGAACCCCGCCTCGCGGAAAGCGATTCTCGATGCCGCTTTCGACGTGGTCGCCGAGGTCGGCTACTCGAAACTCGGTATCGAGGCGATCGCCGCTCGGGCCGGCGTGGGGAAGCAGACGATCTATCGCTGGTGGCCGTCGAAAGGAGCCGTGCTCCTCGATGCGTATCTGGCGCACACGCAGGGCGATGCCGGGGACGGGGCGGCGCTGCCCGACACCGGCGACCTCCGCGCGGACCTCATCGCGGTACTGCAGGCGACCGTGGCGGAGCTGCAGGACCCGAAGTTCGCCGTCCCGCTGCGCGCATTGACCGTCGCGGTGCTCGAAGACCCCGAACTCGCAGCGGAATACGAACGCCGCCTCGACACGCCGATGCGGGAGATGAAGAAGGCCCGGCTCCGGGCCGCGCAGAGTGCGGGGCAACTGCCGGACGACCTCGATCTCGATGTCGCCGTGGACATGCTGTTCGCCCCTGTCGCCCAGAAATGGTCGGCCACCGGCGAACCCCCGTCCAACGACTACGTCCGCACTCTGGTCGAGACCGTCCTCTCCGGCCTGACGCGTCCGTCCGAGGGCATCCCGTCCGCGAGCATGTAACGCACGATTCCTCCTGTCCGACACACACGTCGGAATCACACGACGATCAGGGGAGGGGCGCCATGGGTTCGGTCGACGTTCTGGAATGGATCCGCGAAGGCTATCTGGCGGGCGATCCGCTGCGTTCTGCGTTGTTCGTCGGCTCGGCCTTCCTGACGATGCCGCTGCAGTTGCTCGAGGTCATCCTGGGCCGGCCTTTCTGACTTCCTCGGGGAGGTTCACACCGGTGGACGCAGGGCGGCGAATTCGTCCGTCACGCGCAGCCGGGAGTCGGTGAAGCGGTAGAGCGCCGGGGGCCGGCCTCCCGCTTTTCCGGAGGGTGCGGTGTTGCCGGTGCGGGTGAGCACGTTCCGCCGCGCCAGCACCCGCTGAAGATTGGTGGCATCCACTTCGTATCCCAGCGCCGCGCAATAGATGTCGCGCAGAGTCGACATGGAGAACTCCGCCGGCGCGAGCCCGAACGCGATGTTCGTGTACGACAGCTTCGCGGCCAGGCGCGCATGGGCGTTCGTCACCATCACCCCGTGGTCGAAGGACATGTCGGGAAGATTCGACACCGGATGCCAGGCGGTGTCGGACGGGAGTTGAGGATCCGAGGTCAGGGGGATCAGGCCGAGATAGGTGGACGCGATGGTGCGCGGACCCGGCACGCGCGTCGGGTCGGAGAAGACCGACAGCTGCTCGAGATGCGCGACCTTGCGGACGTCGACCTTCTCCGCCAGCTGGCGCCGGGCCGACGTCGTGAGGTCCTCGTCGCTGCGTAGTCGTCCGCCGGGGAGCGACCATGTGCCGGCCTGTGGATCGAGTGCTCGCTGCCACAGCAACACCCCGAGTTCGGGCTCGTCGCGGAAGGCTCCCGAGGCGTCCGGGAAGTGCCGAACCTGGAACACGGCGATGAGCACTTCGTGACGGGTGTTACCATGTGTCATGTTTTCGATCCTAAGTCGAAAACCTCGAACACGGAAATTCCGGTACAACCCGCCGGGATGACACCCTCGAAGGAGCAAGGCCATGACCACGACCGAGTGGGCGGGAGCCTCCACCATCGTCGACGGCCCCGGCGGTTACACGGGCGTCGAGGCGACGCCGGAGTGGGCCGAGGAGGTCCGTCGGTTGGCCCGTGAGCGCAACGCCACGCTGCTCGCGCACAACTACCAGCTTCCCGCGATCCAGGACGTCGCCGATCACGTCGGCGACTCGCTCGCGCTCTCGCGTATCGCCGCCGAGGCCGAGGAGGACACCATCGTCTTCTGCGGCGTGCACTTCATGGCCGAGACCGCGAAGATCCTCAGCCCGAACAAGACGGTGCTCATCCCCGACGAGCGAGCCGGCTGCTCGCTCGCCGACTCGATCACCGCCGACCAGCTGCGGGAGTGGAAGGCCGACCACCCCGATGCCGTGGTGGTCTCGTACGTCAACACCACCGCCGAGGTCAAAGGGCTGACCGACATCTGCTGCACCTCGTCGAACGCCGTCGACGTGGTCGCGTCCATCGACCCCGACCGCGAGGTGTTGTTCCTGCCCGACCAGTTCCTCGGCGCCCACGTCAAGCGCGTCACCGGTCGCGAGAACATGCACATCTGGGCCGGAGAGTGCCACGTGCACGCCGGCATCAACGGCGACGAACTCGCCGCCCAGGCCAAGGCGCACCCCGACGCCGACCTGTTCGTCCACCCCGAATGCGGCTGCGCGACATCGGCGCTCTACCTCGCCGGGGAGGGCTTCGTGCCCGACGACAAGGTCAAGATCCTGTCCACCGGCGGCATGATCGACGCCGCCCGTGAGACGGGGCGAAGCAGGTCCTCGTCGCCACCGAGGTCGGCATGTTGCATCAGCTCCGCAAGGCCGCGCCCGGCATCGACTTCCAGGCCGTCAACGACCGCGCGTCGTGCCCCTAC
>NZ_AJVB01000246.1:0-5677 GCF_000278445.1 Rhodococcus sp. R1101 | reverse complement strand
GGGAAGACGAGATACAGCTCGAGCGTCGAGATGTCGGAATCGGTGGGACTGCCCATGATCAGGGCCGGCCCGGTGTAGCCCTCGGGATCGGCGACGGTCGCGAACTGGTATGCGATCTGCCCGTTCTGGACGAAGGCGCGCAGGTTCTGCGGGATCTGGTCGGCGGGCCCGCTCGAGGTGGGGGCCCGCGGACCGTCGCCGGGGACGATGAGGACGGGATCGAAGGTTCCGGCGACGCCGGTGTCCTGTCCCCCGTCGCTGCCGCGGCTGGTGAGGATCGCCGCGGCACCGTCGAGACGGACCGCGAGCGAGCCCGAGTCGTCGGCGCCCGCGAGCTGCCCCTCGACGAGTGCGCGCGAGCGATCCATCTCCTCGGTCGCCGCGTCGATCTTCACTTCGAGCAGACGGTCGGTGATCTGGCTCGTGAGTACCACTCCGAGCACGAACATGACGATCAGCGACAGCGTGAGGGTCGAGGTCACGACCCGCAGCTGCAGCGATCGTCGCCAGGTGTGCGCGAGTCGGCTGCTCATCGACCGCGACCACCTCACCAGCGGCAGCGTCCTACGCGTGATACGCCGCCGAAGCCGGTAGGTTCGGATCACGGCGGTCCGGCCTTGTAGCCGACCCCCCGCACCGTGAGCACCGCCTCGGGATTCTCGGGATCCTTCTCGACCTTCGCGCGCAAGCGCTGGACGTGGACGTTCACGAGCCGGGTGTCGGCGGCATGCCGGTAACCCCAGACCTGTTCGAGCAGGACCTCACGGGTGAACACCTGGCGCGGCTTGCGCGCGAGCGCCACGAGCAGGTCGAACTCGAGAGGCGTGAGCGAGATCGCCTCGTCGCCGCGGGTGACCTTGTGGGCGGGGACGTCGATGGTGATGTCGCCGATCGTCAGGACCTCGGCCGGTTCCTGCTCGGTGCGGCGCAGACGGGCCCGCACGCGCGCGACGAGTTCCTTCGGCTTGAACGGCTTGACGATGTAGTCGTCGGCGCCGGATTCGAGGCCGAGGACGACGTCGACCGTGTCGGACTTGGCGGTGAGCATCACGATCGGCACACCCGAATCCGCGCGGAGCACGCGGCAGACGTCGATGCCGTTCATGCCGGGGAGCATGAGATCGAGCAGGACGAGGTCGGGCCGGATCTCCCGCACGGCACCGAGCGCCTGCGTGCCGTCCCCCACCACGAACGGTTCGAATCCCTCGCCGCGCAGCACGATCGTGAGCATCTCGGCCAGCGCGGTGTCGTCGTCGACTACCAGAATCCTCGGCTTCATAGCCTCTATCGTGTCACCCCTTCACCGTCGTGAAGCAGATTTGAGATGTGAACGGCGAGTTGTGGCGCGGAGGTCTGCGGGCCCGCGACCTCCCACGGAGACATCCACTGCTGCTGCGCGAGCCCGTCGTACACCGCACCCGTGCGTTCCTGTAGACCGCCGTCGCGCTCGTAGGCGTCGCGGTCGCGGTCCGCCTCGGTCGCGGCGCGGTGACGGGCGCGCTCCGCGGCCAGTTCGACGGGAACGCGGAGCAGCACCTGCAGATCGGGTACCGGAAGCCCGAATCGTTCGAACTCGAGCCGGCGGATCCACTCCACCGCCGGGCCGGTCGCGTCCTCGTTCCGGCGCGCCGCGGTGTACGCGGCGTTGGACGCGACGTACCGGTCGAGCAGCACGATGTCGTTGTCGGCGAGCAGTTTCCGCAGTTCGTCGGCCGCATCACGACGGTCGAGGGCCCACAGCAGGGCCATCGCCTCGACGCTCGAGGCGGTGTCGCCGTGGTGCCCGCGCAACGCCTCCGCGCCCAGATCGGCGTGGATCGACTTCCCGTAACGCGGGAAGGCCAGCGTCGCGACCCTCCGTCCGGCCTCGCGCCAGGTCTCGACGAGACCGGCGGACAACGTCCGTTTGCCGGCCCCGTCGAGACCTTCGACGACGATCAGATCACCCATGCGCTCCGCGTTTCCCGTCGAGTGCCCGGGATCAGTAGCGGTAGTGCTCGGGCTTGTACGGGCCCTCGACGTCGACGCCGATGTACTCGGCCTGTTCCTTAGTCAGCTTCGTGATCTGCCCGCCGAGCGCCTCGACGTGGATCTTCGCGACCTTCTCGTCGAGGTGCTTGGGCAGGCGGTAGACCTCGTTGTCGTACTCGTCGGGTTTGGTCCACAGCTCGATCTGGGCGATCACCTGGTTCGCGAACGAGTTGCTCATCACGAAGGAAGGGTGACCCGTGGCGTTGCCGAGGTTGAGCAGGCGGCCCTCCGACAGGACGATGATCGAATGACCGTCGGCGAAGGTGAACTCGTCGACCTGCGGCTTGATGTTGATCCGCGTGACGTCGGCTGCGCGCTCGAGGCCGGCCATGTCGATCTCGTTGTCGAAGTGGCCGATGTTGCCGAGAATGGCCTGGTGCTTCATCGCCTTCATGTGCTCGAAGGTGATGATGTCCTTGTTGCCCGTCGCGGTGATGACGATGTCGGCCCGGCCGATGAAGTCCTCGACCGTCACGACGTCGTAGCCGTCCATCATGGCCTGCAGCGCGTTGATCGGGTCGACCTCGGTGACCGACACGCGTGCACCCTGGCCGCGCAGCGCCTCGGCGCAACCCTTGCCGACGTCGCCGTAACCGCACACGAGCGCGGCCTTGCCACCGATGAGCACGTCGGTGCCGCGGTTGATGCCGTCGAGCAGCGAGTGCCGGGTGCCGTACTTGTTGTCGAACTTGCTCTTGGTGACCGAGTCGTTGACGTTGATCGCCGGGAACGCGAGTTCGCCGGCCGCCGACAGCTGGTACAGGCGCAGCACGCCGGTGGTGGTCTCCTCGGTGACGCCCCGCACCGACTCCGCGACGGTGGTCCACTTCTTCGAATCGGCGGCGAGCGAGCGGCGCAGCAGTTCGAGGAAGACCTTGTACTCGGCGGAGTCCTGCTCCTCGTCGATCGGCGGGACGACGCCGGCCTTCTCGAACTGCGCACCCTTGAGCACGAGCATCGTGGCGTCGCCACCGTCGTCGAGGATCATGTTGGCGGGCTCACCGGGCCAGGTGAGCATCTGCTCGGCAGCCCACCAGTACTCCTCGAGCGTCTCGCCCTTCCACGCGAAGACCGGGACACCCTCGGGCTCCTCGGCGGTACCGTGCGGGCCGACGACGATCGCCGCGGCGGCGTGGTCCTGGGTGGAGAAGATGTTGCACGACGCCCAGCGCACCTGCGCACCGAGGGAGACGAGCGTTTCGATGAGCACAGCGGTCTGGACCGTCATGTGCAGCGAGCCGGAGATCCGTGCGCCCTTCAGCGGCTGCACCTCCGCGTACTCGCGGCGCAGCGCCATCAGGCCCGGCATCTCGTGTTCGGCGAGCCGGATCTCCTTGCGCCCGAATTCGGCGAGGGACAGATCGGCGACCTTGAAATCGAGACCGTTGGCCCGGTCGGCGACGAGCGTGGTGTCGGACACGTGCAGATGCCTCTTCCTGTCGGCAGACAATGTTGGTTCCAGGCTATACAACCTGAGCAAGGATCGGCCGAGCAGCTCGTCCACCGACGGTTCCGCCCCGGCCGACCGGCCGGTCAGCCGCGGACGGCGGCCCGTTCGACGAACGGCACGAGGAGATCAGCGAGGTCGGCGGCGACGTCGCGCCCCGAAGCCGGAGGCATGGAGACGAAACTCAGCGCCACCCGCACGACGGCGCGCGCCAGGATCCCGGCGTCGGATTCGGACGCCGCGATCCAGCTGTGATGGAAGGTCTCGGTGAGGCGGCCCGCGCCCCGCTCGAGGATGGGGGCGGCGTCGGTGGTGATCAACCGCAGCAGGTCGGGCTTGGCCTCACCGCTCAGCAGCGAC
Organism: Rhodococcus sp. R1101; assembly: GCF_000278445.1. Lineage (NCBI taxonomy): Bacteria > Bacillati > Actinomycetota > Actinomycetes > Mycobacteriales > Nocardiaceae > Rhodococcus > Rhodococcus sp. R1101. The sequence goes on along the minus strand of NZ_AJVB01000246.1, from coordinate 1,839 downwards.
TGCACGAGGGGGTCGGCGGCGGAGGCCTCGAAGAAGAACGCGAAGCCGTCGGCGAGCGCGGCGCGCGCGTCCCCGACGTGCGCGTACACCGAATCGGCCACGGCGTCGACGAACTCGTCGACCAGCCGCAGCGCGTAACCCTGGGCCAGGCCCTGCCGGGAGGAGAATTCCTTGTAGAGGGTCTGCCGGCTGATGCCGGCGGTCCGGGCGACGTCGCTCATCGTGACGGCCGACCAGTCGCGTTCGAGTAGCAGCTCCCGCATGGCGTCGAGGATCGTCGAGCGCAACAGCACCCGACTGGCCTCGTGGAAGGGAATCCGCGCGTTCGGCATGGGAGGAACGCTCTCACGCACGGATGTGCTCGTCAAAGCAACGCGAACCGTGATTCACCGTGCTGTGATTCACCGCACAGGGGTTCACCGGCGGACGATCTCCACCATCTCGAAGTCGGCCTTGGCGGCACCGCAGTCCGGGCAGGACCAGTCGTCGGGGATGTCCTCCCACCGGGTGCCGGGCTCGATGCTCTCGTCGGGCCATCCCTCGGCCTCGTCGTATTCGAAACCGCACACGAGACAACGGAACAAGCGGTAGTCGGTACTCACGGGGTGTACTCCTCGAAATCGATCTTCTCCCGGACTCCGCAGTCGGGGCACGGCCAGTCGTCCGGCACCTCGGACCACACGGTGCCGGCCGGGAAACCTTCCCGCGGGGCGCCGGCGCTCTCGTCGTAGGTGAACTCGCAGACGGGACAACGGTAGGACGCCACGATCACTTCCCTTCCGCGGCAGCATGATCCACTACTCCGTAGCGGACGAGGATCTTCTCGCGGCGACGCGGCTCGATGTTCGCGCGGGTGATGTCGCCGTCGTAGTGGTCGAGCACGCGATGGTCCATGACCTTGCGCCACAACGGTGGGATGTAGGCGAGGGTGATCATCGTCGCGTAGCCGGCCGGCAACTGCGGTGAGACCTCCATGCTTCGCAGGGTCTGGTAGCGCCGCGTGGGATTGGCGTGATGGTCGCTGTGCCGCTGCAAGTGATAGAGGAAGATGTTCGTCACCAGATGGTCGCTGTTCCAGCTGTGCGCGGGCGAGCAGCGTTCGTAACGCCCCTTACCGGTCTTCTGCCGGAGCAGGCCGTAGTGCTCGAGATAGTTCACGACCTCGAGCAGCGAGAACCCGAAGATCGCCTGGATCACGAGATACGGCGCGATGGACAGACCGAAGACGCCGAGGAGCACCGCGTACAGGGCGACGGAGATCGCCCACGCGTTGAGGACGTCGTTGTGCACGCTCCACACCGGCTTGCCGAGCCGTTCGAGGCGGGCCCGCTCGAGACGCCATGCCGAACGCAGACTGCCGAGCACGCTGCGCGGCAGGAAACGCCAGAAGCTCTCCCCGAACCGCGCCGAGGCGGGATCCTCCGGAGTCGCGACGCGCACGTGATGCCCGCGATTGTGCTCGATGTAGAAGTGGCCGTAGAAGGCGGGAGCGAGAGCCCACTTCGACAGGCGCCGTTCGAATTCGACCTTCTTGTGACCGAGCTCGTGCGCCGTGTTGATCCCGATGCCCGCGACCACGCCGACCGAGATGGCGAGACCGATCTTCGACACCACGCCGAGACCGCCGTCGATGCCGAGCCAGGACAGGTCGTCGGCCGACCACAGATAGCAGGCGAAGATCAGCGACGCGAACTGGAAGGGCAGATACAGGTAGGTGCAGTAGCGGTAGAAGCGGTCGTTCTCGAGTTGTTCGAACAACTCGTCGGGACGGGTTCTCCCGTCGGCCGACGAACAGGTCGAGCAACGGTACGAGGACGTAGATCAGCAGTGGGCCGATCC
>NZ_AJVB01000245.1:0-5698 GCF_000278445.1 Rhodococcus sp. R1101 | reverse complement strand
GCGGTCCGTGCGGCACCTGCCTGTGCGGCCAGAACCGTCACGCCCCCGGCGTCGAGGTCCAGGTCGAGGGGGCCGAAGACGTGACCCCACGGTCCGTGGAGTTCGATCCCGCGCGCAGACACGAGCGTGCCCGGGGTCTGGCGGGCAACCGCCTGCTGCACGGCCGGAGCTCCGTACGGAGGGGTCCCGAGATCGTCCGGTCCGGCTGTGCCCGCCGATGTTCCGCCGTAGTTTCCGTCCGCGACGAAGCGATCCTCGAGTTGTTCGTCCGACAACTCGTCCCATGCTCCTGCGTCGCTGTGCTGTCCGTAGTGGGTCACCGACCGTCCTTGCGCCGAACGAGTGGGGCGTGGTGTCGTGTCCGATACACGTCCACGATCACAGGCCGTTCTTGACGACGTGGCCGTTCTTCACGATGACCGACAGGTTCTTGGCCGGATCGGCGATCAGACTCAGGTCCTCGAGCGGGTTTCCGTCGACGAGGAGCACGTCCGCCCAGGCACCCTTGTCGATCACGCCCCATCGGGCCTGCCGGTACGGATCGCGCTCGCCGGCGAGCCGGAACAGTTCGGCGTTGCCGGAGGTGAGCATCCGCAGCGCGTCGAGGTTGCTGTAGTGGTCGCCGAGCCGCGCGGCCATCTCGCTCTGGCGCGGCGCGATCTGCGGCTCGAGCAGCAGATCGGTTCCCCATGCGGTCTTCACGCCGTGCTTCTGCGCCCACTCGTAGACGTGGTCGGTGCCGGTGCAGATCTGCTTGTCCTTCTCCGCACGATCCGGATCGGGATAGTGGTGATCACCGAGCGCGAAGGGCTGCATCGACAACCACACCTCCTTCTCCGCCAGCAGCGCGACGGTTTCCTCGTCCGCGAGGTGGCCGTGCTCGATCGACTTCACTCCGGCCGCGACCGCGCGGCGGATCCCGGTGACGTTGTAGACGTGGGTGGCCACGTAGGTGCCGTAGTCGGACGCCGCCTGGACCGCGGCCCGCAGTTCCTTGTCGATGAACTGGACGGTGTACAGCGGGTCGTACATGGACGCCGCCCCGCCGCCGACCATCAGTTTGATCTGCGATGCGCCCTTCTTGAGTTGCTCGCGCACGGCTGCGAGGACCCGGTCCTCACCGTCGGCGACCCGCATGAAGCCGATCTGTTCGGCGCGCGCCTGGTCGCCTCCGAGGGCCGTGGGGCATTCGTAGACGAAGCCGAAGTCGCCGTGCCCGGACGTCTGCGAGATCGCGGCCTGGGACGGGTAGATCCGAGGTCCGTCGAACAGCCCCCGGTCTATCACCGACTTGATGCTGCCGGTGTCGCCGGCCATGTCGCGGACGGCGGTGAAGCCGCGCAGCAGCATGTTGCGGGCCTCCGCGAGGCCGTTGAGCGCAATGTGCGCTTCGCTGCCCATCACCATGTCGATATAGGAGTTCGCGTTGCCGACGAGGTGGACGTGCGCGTCGGACATGCCGGGCATGAGAACCCGCCCGCCGCCGTCGATCACGTCGGTTTCGCGGCCGGGTTCGTCGCCGATCGGCGATGCGGATACGGCCAGGATGCGGTCGCCGTCGATCAGGACGTCGCCGGTGACGAGTTCTCCGGAAATTCCGTCGAAAACTCGCACATTACGAAAAAGGAGGCGATGGGTGGACTTACCGGTCTCCGTCATGGCTGGGACGCTAACGCGCATCGAACACGGTTTCCTACCAACCGACAAGTTTCCGGGCTAATTCACCCCGACCATTCACCCTTTTTATGAAATATACTCTGACCTGCACCTATCGGATCGGACAGTTTCTTCCGAAAACGCACAAATTTCCAATCTCCGACTTATACTGCGCCAATGCTGATTCACCCGACATTGCGCATGCAGTCCTGGGGATTCGCTATCGGGGCCGCCCTGTTCGCATTGGGTTCGGCACCCGGAATTTCGACGCTTCTCGGCACCGCAGGTGCAAATACTTCGTTCTTCGTGGGTTCCTGGTTCTTCACGGGTGCGGCATTCGTCCAATTGATGCGGAGCGGGCCGGCGACCGTCTCCGACAAGGGCAGCCCGGCGATCCGCGCCGACTGGCTGGCCTCGCTCACCCAGTTCATCGGTACGTTGCTGTTCAACGTGAGCACGGGAGCCGCACTGCACGCCCACACCGTCAAGGGTGAGGTGCACCTGGTGTGGAACCCCAATCTCGAAGGTTCCCTGTGCTTCCTGGCGTCGAGCGCCATCGCGTGCGCGATCCTCTGGCGGTCCGGCTCGCATTGGGCGCCGCGCTCGAAGGACTGGATCAGCGGATGGCTGAACATGCTCGGGTCGATCGCTTTCGGGGTCTCCGCGGTCGGTTCGTTCATCCTCGGCGACGGAAATACTCTCGACCCGAGCCTGGCCAACGCCGGCACGTTCGTCGGCGCGATCTGTTTCCTCCTGGCCGCGGCGGTGTTCCTCGGTAGGCGAAGCGCCGAGGAACACGAGTCCGCTACGGCTCCTTGAGAATCCGTCGACAGGACACCTGCCGGCGGGAAGCGTCTCAGTTCTCTCCTTCGCGCCCTTCCAGATAGGCGCGAGCAGCGTCGGGCCCCTCGTCGAGCAAAATCCGGAAACCGTCCTCGTCGAGCACAGGCACCCCGAGATCGGCCGCCTTGTCGGCCTTCGACCCCGGATTGTCGCCGATCACGACGAAGGCGGTCTTCTTCGAGACCGATCCGGCCGCCTTGCCACCACGCGCGACGACGGCTTCCTTGGCCTGGTCGCGGGAGAATTCCGCGAGCGTGCCCGTGACCACGATCGACAGTCCTTCGAGGGTCCTCACAATGGATTCGTCGCGCTCGTCGGCCATCCGCACGCCCGCTGCCGCCCACTTGTCGACGATGGCGACGTGCCAGTCGACAGTGAACCAGTCGGTCACTGCGGCGGCGATCGTCGGTCCGACGCCCTCGACGGCCGCGAGCTCCTCGACGGACGCGGACCGGATCCGGTCGAGGCTGCCGAACTCGGTGGCCAGGGCGCGCGCCGCAGTGGGTCCGACATGCCGGATCGACAGGGCGACCAGCACGCGCCAGAGCGGTTGCTCCTTCGCCTTGTCGAGATTCTGCAGTAGGCGTTCGCCGTTCTTCGACAGCACGCCCTTGGTGGTACGGAAGAACGGGATGCGTTCGAGGTCTTCTGCCGTGAGTGAGAACAGATCGCCCTCATCGGCGATGACGTTCCCCTCGAGGAGCGCCGTGCCCGCCTCGTAACCGAGCGCTTCGATGTCGAACGCTCCCCTACCCGCGACGTGGAAGACTCGTTCGCGCAACTGCGCCGGGCACGACCGCGAATTGGGGCAGCGCAGATCGACGTCGCCCTCTTTCGCGGGAGCTAGAGGTGTGCCGCACTCCGGGCACTGCGAGGGCATCTCGAAGTGGTATTCGGTGCCGTCGCGCAGGTCGACGACGGGGCCGAGCACTTCGGGGATCACGTCGCCGGCCTTGCGGATGACCACGGTGTCGCCGATCAGCACGCCCTTGCGCTCCACCTCGGACGCGTTGTGCAGCGTCGCGAGCGAGACCGTGGACCCGGCGACGGTGACCGGTTCCATGTAGGCGAACGGGGTCACGCGCCCGGTACGCCCGACGCTGACACGGATGTCGAGGAGCTTGGTGGTGACCTCCTCCGGCGGATACTTGTAGGCGATCGCCCAACGAGGAGCCCGGGACGTGGCGCCGAGGCGGCGGTGCAGTCCCATGTCGTCGATCTTGACCACGAGACCGTCGATCTCGTGCTCGACGTCGTGCCGGTGCTCGCCCCAGTAACGCATCCGCTCGACGACCGCCTCGGCACCCTGCACGCGCGCGGTGTGCGGGGAGACCGGCAACCCCCAGGCCGCGAAGGCCGCGTAGGCGTCGGACTGCGAACGGGGTTCGAAGCCTTCCATTCGGCCGTAGCCGTGGCAGTACATACGCAGGCGCCGCCGCGCGGTGACGGCAGGATTCTTCTGCCGCAGGGACCCGGCGGCCGAGTTGCGCGGATTGGCGAAGGGCGGTTTGCCCTCGGCAACCAGGCCCGCGTTGAGGGTCTGGAAGTCCTCGAGCCGGAAGAACACCTCCCCGCGCACCTCGAGCAACGAGGGAATCGGGTATTCGTCATTGCCGGTGAGCTTTTCGGGAACGTCGTCGATGGTGCGGGCGTTGAGGGTGACGTCCTCGCCGGTGCGGCCGTCGCCGCGGGTGGCGGCGCGGACGAGTTTGCCGTTCTCGTAGACCAGACTCAGCGCGACACCATCGATCTTCACCTCGCACAGATAGTCGGGGTGTGTGCCGGTCTCGGCCTCGGCACGCGAAAGCCACGCACGCAATTCGTCCTCTGCGAAGACGTTGTCGAGGCTGAGCATGCGTTCGAGATGTTCGACGGCGCCGAACTCGGTGGCGAATCCGCCGCCGACGAGCTGAGTGGGCGAATCCGGCGTGCGGAGTTCGGTGTACTGCTCCTCGAGCGCCTGCAGTTCGCCGAGGAGCGCATCGAACTCTCCGTCGGAGATGACGGGGGCGTCGCGCACGTAGTAGCGGAACTGATGCTCGCGCACCTGTTCGGCGAGATCCTGCCAGCGCTCACGCGCCTCCGGAGGAGCGGTGATGGGTGCGTCCGTCGGTTCACTCACAGCCTGCAAGCCTAGTCGAGGGAGCCGACAGGAACGCTCAGAGTGTGTCGGCTTCCTCGGCGAACGCCGAGGCGACGTCGCGCACGGAACGCAGGGCGGCCCGCGCCCCGTCCGTGGACGCCGAGGCCAGCCCGCAGACCGGACTCACCGCCACCGAGTGCAGCACCTTCCGGGGGAAACCGAGCCGGTCGATCAGATCGACGGCCGGTGCCGCGTACTCGCGCCAGCCCGTCGACGCCGGAGCGGTGGCAGGCACGAGCCCCAGGATCGGGACCGTGCCGGAGTCGAAGAGTTCCCCGAGTCCGTCGAGGTCGGAGCGTCGCACACGACCGACGTCGAATGCGACCGCCTCGGCAGCGCTGCGCCGCAGGAAATCGGCCGGGAAGGTGTCCGCGCAGCAGTGCACCGCGACGGACAGTCCGGTGCCCCGGATCGTCGTGTCGAGCACGTCCAGCGCTTCCGGATCCGGGACCGCGGGCACGGTCTCGAGAATGGTCCGGCCCTTCAGCGTTCCGGCGAGCACGTCGGGAAGCGACGGTTCGTCGAGTTGCGCGACGACCGGCACACCGATCCGGCGGGTGATCTCGGCCGCGTGCCGGGCCAGCCCTTCCCCGAGCGATTCGGCCAGCTCACGGACGGCACCGCGGTCGGTGAGCACCCGTCGCCCGGTGGCGAGTTCGACGTGGGCGGCGAGGGTGAGCGGTCCGGCGGACTGTACCTTCACCGGGCGGGTGGCGTCGGAGCCGGCGCGTTCCCAGGCCTCCTCGAGCGCGTCGAGATCCTGCGCGAGCAGGTCGCGCGCCCGGGCGGCCACGGTGCCGCGCCGCGACGCCAGGCGATATCCGGTGGTCGAGGTGTCCAGATACATGTCGACGAGCAGCGCACTGACGCGCCCGATGATATCGGCGCCGAGCCCACGCGCCGGTAACTCGACGAGATGCGGCAGATCGGTGAGTTCGCCGACGACGACCGCAGCGGCCTCGCGCGGGTCCGTTCCGGGCCACGAACCGATGCCTGTCGCGGCACCGGACCACACCTCGCGGCCGGTGGCAGGTGCCGTCACCGCTCCCCTGCCGT
>NZ_AJVB01000244.1:0-5698 GCF_000278445.1 Rhodococcus sp. R1101 | reverse complement strand
AGGCATCGCTGGCTCGGAGGATCGGCCCCGAGGTACGCGGGGCCGATCCTCCGAGCCAGCGATGCCTCCGATGAGGGTCGACGACGACGAGATCGTGCGTGTCGCCGGTCAGTGTCGTCATGGCGATCAGATCGAGCGACACGCTGGGTACCGAGCGGCGCTCGTCGCGGTGGATCAGCAGGTGCCGTCCGGCGGAGAGATCCCACGAGACGGGTGTGCCGTCGCTGTCGCGCCCGAACGGGATCGTCGTCCGGCATGCGGTGATCCGCCGGGGGAGTCCACGAGCGGATCGCATCGGGACGGAAGACCGGCACGATCGAGGTGTGGGCGGCATGGCGGGCGTCGGCATGGCGGTTCCGTTTCGTATCGCTGGGTTCGGAGCGAATCCCGGACGGCAGAACTGTAGAGGGGGCCACCGACAGGAACGTTCGAGTGCAGGTCGCCGCCCCGAGCAGTACGCAGATCTCGTTCGGTCACACCCCGAGCGGTCTGCGGACCGGCACCGCGAACGAACACGCGTCCCGTGGGTGTGTCGATCGTCGAGATGTATCCGGCCGAATACGTCCTCACCTACGGTGACCCCGCGGACCATGCGGACGCGACCGAGATGATCCGGTCGTCACCGATCCGACCTGCGGCCGACCTCGGCAGGGGGTCAGATGCGGCGCATGACGGACACGACCGTGCCCAGCACGATTGCCTCGTCACCGTCGAGGACGGGGTACGCGGAGTTCCGGGGTTCGAGGTAGACGTGGCCGCTGCGGCGCCGGTACACCTTGACCGTCGCTTCGCCGTCGATCATCGCCGCGACGATCTGCCCGGAGTGGGCCTCGTGCTGTCGCCGAACCACCACTGTGTCACCGTCGCAGATCGCCGCATCGACCATCGAATCGCCGCGCACACGCAACGCGAAGACGGTGCCGGAGCCCACCAGATCGCGAGGGAGCGTGAGCAGATCTTCGGTGTGCTCCTCGGCGAGAATCGGTGCGCCCGCAGCGATGTCGCCGACGACCGGCACGGTCACGGTGTCGTCGGACGCTCGTTCCCCACCGGGTGATCCGAGGAACGGACGTACGTCGAGCTGTCGGGCCACGGCGCTGCCGCGACGCAGGAAACCCTTCTCTCCGAGGCTTTTCAGATGCTTCGAGACCGTCGACGTCGACCGCAGACCCACCGAATCGGCGATCTGCCGGGTGCTCGGCGAAGACCCCTGAGCGACGATCCAGTCCCGGATCGCGGCCAGGATCTGCTGCTGGCGCAGCGGCAGGGAAGCAGGGTCGAGGCCCCCGAACATATCGAACTCGTCGTAACCGGTCACCCGGCGAATCGTAGTGGGCGAGACGAACTCGGCTCGCTGCGGGCAGAGACCCGTACGAGAGAGCGGATCAGGCGCCGCTACGCCGTCTCCGCCAGCTCCGAGGAAGTGCCGGCAGACGAACCCGGTCCGTTCTGCAGCTGCTCCATGGCGCGACGTTCCCGCAACGCACGGACGAGCTGTCGGTCCTGCATCTCCGCCGGATCGGCGGACAAGGCCGGAATCGAGAATCCGACCAGGGCGCCACCCAGCAGGGCGAGAGCCACCCGGAGCGAGTCGTCCTCCCGGATGTTCAGGACGAGTTCCAGGAGCACGAGGGCGCCGACGACGACGAGTGCGACTCCGGCCAGAGCCAGGATCCGGCGCACTCGAGGCTTCGGGCGCGATCCCGGCGGCAGCGGCATCGACCGGGCCGCCAACTGCCACAGCCTTGCGTCGATGCTCTCCCGGACGGGACGCTTGCGGAACTCGTCGCCGAGTGCGTTGTAGATGGCGAGATCGGCTGCGATCCGGGTCCGGAGGTTTCGGCGGCCCAGCTCGCGCGTCAGACGCACGACTGCCCATGACACTGTCCCGGTGACGAGTGCGACGACGACAAGAACCCAGATACCCACGTCGGAACATTACGACAGGGAGGAAGGAATCGGCGGGAGGCGGGCTGCTTCCCGCGGCCGCGCCGCGCCGCGGAGTGAAAAGCGGTGCCCCCGGTGAGACTCGAACTCACACTGGACGGGTTTTGAATCCGTTTCCTCTGCCAATTGGGATACGGGGGCGTTGCGGACACCACTGTAGAGGATCGGGCGAAGCGGGCGCGCACCGGTACCCTTTCTTACGTTCCACTCCCGCACCCGGGGACCGCCAGTACCGAGGGGAAGGCCCGACCATGACCTCCGCGCCGCACGACAGCACACCAACTCCTCGTCGGGTCGTCGTAGCGGAAGACGAGGCCCTGATCAGGCTCGATCTCGTCGAGATGCTGCGCGAAGAGGGCTTCGAGGTGGTCGGCGAGGCGGGCGACGGACAGCGTGCCGTCGAACTCGCCGACGAGCTCCGCCCCGATCTGGTGATCATGGACGTCAAGATGCCGCGTCGCGACGGCATCGACGCCGCGTCCGAGATCGCACAGCGCCGCATCGCCCCTGTGGTCATTCTCACAGCCTTCAGCCAGCGCGAACTCGTCGAACGCGCCCGCGACGCAGGCGCTATGGCCTACCTCGTCAAGCCGTTCTCGAAAAGTGATCTCGTGCCCGCCATCGAGGTGGCCGTGAGCCGTTTCTCCGAGCTGCGCGAGCTCGAGCGCGAGGTGCAGGGTCTCAACGAACGCTTCGAGACCCGCAAGCTCGTCGACCGGGCCAAGGGTCTGCTCATGGAGAAGCACGCGATGACCGAGCCGGAAGCGTTCCGGTGGATCCAGCGGGCGGCGATGGACCGCCGCACCACCATGAGGCAGGTCGCCGTCGTGGTTCTGGAGACCCTCGGGGGCGACACCACCGAGTAGCTGCCCGAACCGGTTTCGCGTGCTCACGGCGCCGTGCCGCGTTACCGCCACATCACATCTCCGCTCCGCAGATAACGGTCGTATCACAAGGATTTCGGCACGGTTCACGGGGTTCGTCCGACCGCTATGTTTCGACCACATCCGGAATCCGCCGGATGCGGTGTCAGGCGTTCGAAGGAGAGTTGAATGGCAAGACGGACTCTGGTCCGCGCCGTAGCGGTACTCGGTGCTGCGACGCTCGCCCTCGCCGGGTGCAGTTCGGACGGTGACGATTCGACATCCGGCACGTCGGCCGGCGACGACGGATCGGCGGCCGCGACGACCGTCGAGACCGACTGCGAACCGCAACAGGCCACAGCCGGGACGACTCCCGCCACAGGACCGCTGAAGATCGGCACGATCCTCCCCGAGACAGGCAGCCTCGCCTTCCTCGGCCCGCCCGAGGTCGCCGCCGTCCGACTCGCCGTCGACGAGATCAACGCCGCCGGCGGGGTTCTCGATCAACCGGTCGAACTGTTCCCCGGCGATTCCGGCGATACGACGACCGACACCGCGAACACCACCGTCGACCGGCACCTCGCCAACGGCACCCAGGTGATCGTGGGCGCCGCGTCGTCGTCGGTCTCGCTCAAGGTGATCGACAAGATCGTCAGCGCCGGCGTCGTGCAGTTCTCGCCGGCGAACACGTCCGACCAGTTCGTCTGTTATCCCGACCGCGGGTTGTACTTCCGTACCGCCCCCACCGACGTGCTCCAGGCTCAGGCGCTCGCGCAGTTGATCGCCGAGGACGGAGCGCAGCGCGTGTCGATCCTGGCGCTGAACGACCCGTACGGCACCGGACTCGCCGAGAACACCGTGACCAACCTCGTCGACGCCGGTATCCCGGAGGACCAGATCCAGAAGATCATCTACGACCCCAACGCGCAGTCGTTCAACGCGGAGGTCGACCAGGTGGTCAACTTCGGACCGGATGCGGTGGCGCTCATCGGGTTCGAGGAGTCGGCGAAGATCATCACCCGCATGCACGAGGTGGGCATCGGCCCGTCCGACGGCACGGCCGTGTTCGGCGTCGACGGCAACATGGGTAATGCGCTGGGAGAGAACGTCGCCGAGGGACTGCTCGACGGCATGGCCGGCACCACGCCGCTGACCGACACCGGGGAGGAGTTCCGGCAGCGGCTGCTCGGTGTCGATCCGGCTCTGATCGACTTCAACTACGCCGGTGAGTCGTACGACGCCGTGGTGGTCTCGGCGCTGGCCGCCGTGCAGGCGGGGTCGACCGCCGGGGTGGACATCGCCGCGAACATCAACTCGGTGACCCGTGACGGGCAGAAGTGCACCAGCTACCAGCAGTGCCTGGATCTTCTTCGTGCGGGTGAGGACATCGACTACGACGGTGCCACCGGCGAACTCAGCTTCGTGGACGCGGGCGAACCGGGTGTGGGCTCGTACGGCCGACTCGTGTTCGGTCCCGACAACACACTGACCACCGAGGACTACATCGTGGTCGGGGAGTGACCGGAAGGTCGTGTGCGAAGGGGTGGCCGCCGATGGGCGGTCACCCCTTCGGCTTCTCCCGGCTGCCGGCGAGAGTACCGAGATACAGTTCCACGACCTTCGGGTCGTGCAGCAGATTCGTGCCGGTGTCGGTGTAGGCGTTGCGGCCCTGGTCGAGAACGTAACCACGGTCGCAGATCTGCAGGCAGCGCCGCGCGTTCTGCTCGACCATGATGATCGAGACCCCAGCGGCGTTGATCTTCTTGCAACGGATGAAGACCTCGTCCTGGAACATCGGCGACAGTCCGGCCGACGGCTCGTCGAGGAGCAGCACCGACGGCTCCATCATCAATGCCCGCCCCATCGCGACCATCTGCCGTTCACCGCCGGACAGTGCCCCCGCCTTGACCTTCCGGCGCTCGGCGAGCAGTGGGAACAGCGACGCCACCCGCTCGAACTGCTTCTCGAACGCCTTGGGGCGCAGATAGATCCCCATCTCGAGGTTTTCCTCGATGGTCAGTGAGGGGAACACGTTCTGCGTCTGTGGTACGTAGCCGATCCCTTTGCGCACGAGGACGTGTGCGGGTGCCGACGTGATCACGTCCCCGCCGAGCGTGACGGTGCCGCTGCGGATGGGGATGAGACCGAACAACGCCTTGAGCAGAGTGGACTTGCCGGCACCGTTCGGGCCGATGATGCCCACGATCTCACCGTCGCGCAGGTAGAAGTTACAGCCGCGCAGGATGTCCACCCCGGCAAAGTAACCGGCCACGAGGTCGTCGGCGCGCAGGAGTGCGTCGGCCGCGAGGCGGGCATGCCCCTCCGGGGACGCCGCACGTTCGGTCGGCGTCGTGCCGGTCGGACCAGGAGGGATGTTGTCGCTCACGGATTCTCCACAGTTCTCACCGTCGTGTCCGTCGACGCGGCATCGGCCGGATCGCCTCCGGCTCCGGGATCGGGCAGGTCGCCTCCGGCTCCGGGATCCGACAGGTCGCCTCCGGCTTCGAGGGTCTGTGCCTCCGCGTCGGCGAGGGCGTCGGCGAGTTCGGCGGTCGCGCCGACGGGATTGCCGTCGTCGTCGAATTCGAGCGCCTGGTCGTGGTGACTGCCGAGATAGGCGTCGACCACGGCCGGATCGGACGACAACGCGTCCGGGGGTGCCTCCGCGATCACCGAGCCCTGCGCCATCACCACCACCCAGTCGGAGATGTCGCGGATGACGTCCATGTCGTGCTCGACGAACACCACCGTCGTCCCGTCGTCGCGCAGGGTCTTGATGTGCCCGAGCAGACTCTGTGTGAGCGCCGGATTGACCCCGGCCATCGGCTCGTCGAGCATGACGACGGTCGGCTCGGTCATCAACGCCCGTGCCATCTCGAGCAGTTTGC
>NZ_AJVB01000243.1:0-5739 GCF_000278445.1 Rhodococcus sp. R1101 | reverse complement strand
GAACGCGTCGAAGTTCTGCTGCGCGGCGGCGATCCGATCGGCGGCGTCGTCGAGTGCACGACGGGAATCCGCGACCACCCGTTCGGCGAGATCTGCCGCATCGCGCGCGTTCTGCAGGTCGACAAGGGCCCGGTTGACATCCTCGCGGCGGATCGCGACCTGCGCGTCGAGCTCGGCGAGTTGCTGATCGGCGTCGGCGATCCGGACGATCAGTTGCCCGACCCGATCGATATTGGCCGCCACGGCCGCTCCTGCGCGATCGATCTCCGCGTCGGACGGGTTCGGCGGCGGAGGGGGCGCAGCGGAGGCCGTCGTGGAGACGGTGAGGAGTACGGCTGTGATCAGTCCCAAACCGGCGAGCAGCGTGCCGGTGCGCGCCCGCGGGGTACGGCGGGGCGTCGGACTGTCGGGCCGACGGCCTGCGGTGAGCGCCCGGCCGGCACCGTCCGGCCCCGACCGTCGCGGAATCCCCCCGTGGATACCGAACCGTCTCACTTGCGTCTCCCTCGATCGCACCTGGTGGCCAAGGCATCCGGCCGGACGACCCGAGGAAGGCAGGCAGCATCGGTCAGCCGTGGGTACCCCATGGCTCACACGCTGCAGTCGTACACCGGCTGTGGACAGCGTCCCCACGAACCGGGTTGTGACACACCTTCCCCAAGAGCGTCATGAGAACCGTACGACACCACAGGGGTATGTCGCATGACAGTCACGAAGATCGCTCGAAGAACACCGTGAGGACACCGGACGGCATCATCTGCCGGATCTCGGCGGAATCGTCGGACGGGCGGCCCGGATAACCCCGCGGTGGTGACGGGAAAGAGACGTCAGGAGGCGTCGGGCGATGACACTCCGTTACCTCCGGCAACGGTCTGGTCACCATCCGTCCGGCGCCGCTTCACCAGGAAGGTCGCACCGGCCGCAAGAGCGACGACGGCGACGATCAGCAATGTCATCAGTGTCCAGGGGGGCGACGGCTCGAGCACCGAATCGACGAAGTTGCGCGTGGACACCACCGGATCGCCGGTGTAGGTGCGGTCCTGGGCCGCCTCGAGGGTGACCCGGTCGAGATCCGCGCTGAACGTCCCGACCCAGCCGGGGCTGAGGACCAGCACGGTCCCGCCGTCCTCGGCCCCCACCTCCGTCGCGAGGTCGCGAAGCTGCGAATCCATACGCGGGTCCCGGTCGAGTACGACCACACTCAGGTCGATCCCGTTCTCGTGCGCGCGCTGCACCTCTGCGACGAGATCGTCGACGTACTGCGACGGTGCCGCAACCTGATCGTCGGCAAGATCGGCGAGCACTTTGTCGACGGAAACCCCGGCAGGCAGATCCGTGAGCGCAGGGCCCGGTATACGAAGCAGTGGCGCAGACATCTCTCTCCGGTGGTACTGAACAAAGTCCGGGCGATCCGGCGGTCCGGCCGCTCGGAAACGACACGAAGCGCCACACCCGTGCGGCAGTGCAGAACACTACGCGATCGCGCGACGGCGGCTCGCAGCACTCGTCGCGAACAGGACCGATACCCGTGACGCCCCGCGACGGCACGGCAAACCCCGGCTTCGGTTCAATACAGGACAAGCGTACTGTTAGAATCGAGTGCGAGACGCCACGACATTCTGCATCCGGGCCACGGGCCGTGGGCGGAAGTCGTGTGCCTCGCTTCAGCCGTCGACACAGCCCCGTCGGCGGCCAGCCGAAACGACGAGTGGAGCTGACGTGAGCACCAGTAGTGATTCGTTCGGCGCCAAGGGTTCGCTGCAGGTCGGAGACAACTCGTACGAGATCTTCCGCCTGTCGGCCGTCCCCGGCACCGAGAAACTTCCTTACTCTTTGAAGGTCCTGGCCGAGAACCTGCTGCGCACCGAGGACGGTGCCAACATCACGGCCGATCACATCCGGGCCATCGCCGACTGGGATCCCTCCGCCGACCCGAGCATCGAGATCCAGTTCACGCCCGCCCGCGTGATCATGCAGGACTTCACGGGCGTCCCCTGTGTCGTCGACCTCGCGACCATGCGTGAGGCCGTCACCACCCTGGGCGGCGACCCGAACAAGGTCAACCCCCTCTCCCCCGCCGACATGGTCATCGACCACTCGGTGATCCTCGACTACTTCGGTCGCGCCGACGCCCTCGAGCGCAACGTCGACCTCGAGTACGAGCGCAACGGCGAGCGCTACCAGTTCCTCCGCTGGGGCCAGGGCGCCTTCGACGACTTCCGCGTCGTCCCGCCGGGCATGGGCATCGTGCACCAGGTCAACATCGAGTACCTCGCCCCGACCGTCATGGTCCGCAACGGGCAGGCCTACCCCGACACCTGCGTCGGCACCGACTCGCACACCACGATGGTCAACGGTCTCGGCGTGCTCGGCTGGGGCGTCGGCGGCATCGAGGCCGAGGCCGCCATGCTCGGCCAGCCGGTCTCCATGCTGATCCCGCGCGTGGTCGGCTTCAAGCTCACCGGTGAGATCCAGCCCGGCGTGACCGCCACCGACGTCGTGCTCACCGTCACCGACATGCTCCGTAAGCACGGTGTCGTCGGCAAGTTCGTCGAGTTCTACGGCGCCGGCGTGGCCGAGGTCCCCCTCGCCAACCGCGCGACCCTCGGCAACATGAGCCCCGAGTTCGGTTCCACCGCAGCGATCTTCCCGATCGACGGCGAGACCATCAACTACCTGCGCCTGACCGGCCGCAGCGACGAGCAGCTCGCTCTCGTCGAGGCGTACGCCAAGGAACAGGGCCTGTGGCACGATCCGAGCCGCGAGCCCGAGTTCTCCGAGTACCTCGAGCTCGACCTGTCGACGGTCGTCCCGTCGATCGCCGGCCCGAAGCGCCCGCAGGACCGCATCCTGCTGTCCGAGTCGAAGGTCGCCTTCCGCAAGGACATCCACAACTACGTGGAGGAGAACCTCCCGGCCGAGCACAGCAAGCTCGACGAGGCCGTCGAAGAGTCCTTCCCGGCGTCCGACCCGGCCGTGCTGTCCTTCGCCGACGACGGTGCCGTCGACGTCCACTCGGCTGCCAACGGGGCCCACGGCCGTCCGTCGAAGCCGGTCAAGGTCGTCTCGGAGGAGCGCGGCGAGTTCGTCCTCGACCACGGCGCGGTCGTAGTTGCGGGCATCACCTCCTGCACCAACACCTCCAACCCGTCGGTCATGCTCGGTGCCGCACTGCTCGCCCGCAACGCGGTCGAGAAGGGCCTGTCCACCAAGCCGTGGGTCAAGACCAACATGGCTCCGGGTTCGCAGGTCGTCAACGACTACTACGAGAAGGCCGGTCTGTGGCCGTATCTCGAGAAGCTCGGCTTCTACCTCGGCGGTTTCGGTTGCACCACGTGCATCGGTAACACCGGCCCGCTGCCCGAGGAGATCTCGAAGGCCGTCAACGACAACGACCTCTCGGTCACCGCGGTGCTCTCCGGCAACCGCAACTTCGAGGGTCGCATCTCCCCCGACGTGAAGATGAACTACCTGGCCTCGCCGCCGCTGGTCATCGCGTACGCGCTCGCGGGCACGATGGACTTCGACTTCGAGACCGACGCCCTGGGCAAGGACACCGACGGCAACGACGTCTTCCTGAAGGACATCTGGCCCTCCGCCCAGGAGATCGACGACACCATCAAGTCGGCGATCAGCCAGGACATGTTCCGCAAGTCCTACGCCGACGTCTTCAAGGGCGACGAGCGCTGGCAGAACCTCGAGACCCCCGAGGGTGACACCTTCGCGTGGGACGAGAACTCGACGTACGTCCGCAAGGCTCCGTACTTCGACGGCATGACGATGGATCCGGATGCGGTCTCCGACATCAAGGGTGCGCGTGTGCTCGCGCTGCTCGGCGATTCGGTGACCACCGACCACATCAGCCCGGCCGGGCCCATCAAGCCGGGTACCCCGGCCGCGCAGTACCTCGACGCCCACGGTGTCGAGCGCAAGGACTACAACTCGCTCGGTTCGCGTCGCGGCAACCACGAGGTGATGGTCCGCGGTACCTTCGCGAACATCCGTCTGCAGAATCAGCTGCTCGACGGTGTCTCCGGTGGTTACACCCGCGACTTCACCCAGGACGGTGCTCCGCAGGCGTTCATCTACGACGCCTCGCAGAACTACCAGGAGGCCGGAATCCCGCTGGTCGTCCTCGGTGGCAAGGAGTACGGTTCGGGTTCCTCGCGTGACTGGGCCGCCAAGGGCACCCGCCTGCTCGGCGTCAAGGCCGTCATCACCGAGTCGTTCGAGCGCATCCACCGCTCGAACCTCATCGGCATGGGCGTCATCCCGCTGCAGTTCCCGGCGGGCGAGTCGGCCAAGTCCCTGGGCCTGACCGGCACCGAGGTCTTCGACATCGAGGGCATCGAGAAGCTCAACGAGGGCGTCACGCCGAAGACCGTCAAGGTCACGGCGACCAAGGAGGACGGCGAGAAGGTCACCTTCGACGCCGTGGTCCGCATCGACACCCCGGGCGAAGCGGATTACTACCGCAACGGCGGCATCCTGCAGTACGTGCTGCGGAACATGATCCGCGGCTAGAGAGCACTGCACGTGACCCGATCGGTCACACCTGTGTGAAGCGGCGGGCCCGGGACGAGACTCGTCTCGGGCCCGCCGTCTCCTCGAGCGGAAAGGAAGTGGCGCGTGCCCAAGGTCAGTGAGGACCATCTCGCCGCGCGGCGCAGGCAGATCCTCGACGGTGCCCGTCGCTGCTTCGCCGAATACGGTTACGAAGGCGCGACCGTGCGACTGCTCGAAGATGCCACGGGCCTGTCCCGCGGCGCGATCTTCCACCATTTCAAGGACAAGGACGGCCTGTTCCTCGCGCTCGCGCAGGAGGACGCACGGCGCATGGCGGACGTCGCCGCCAACGAGGGTCTCGTGCAGGTCATGCGCGACATGCTGTCCACGCCCGACCAGTTCGACTGGCTGGGAACCCGACTCGAGATCACCCGCCGCCTGCGTACCGATCCCGAGTTCGCGAAGGCATGGACGCAGCATTCCGCGGAACTGACCGAGGCCACCGTGGGTCGTCTCGAACGACAGCGCGAAGCGGGCAGGCTCCGCGACGATGTGCCGACCGAAGTTCTCCTCGGATATCTCGACCTCGTCCTCGACGGTCTCGTCGCCCGCCTCGCCTCAGGGCACGCCGAACAGGATCTCGTCGCGGTCCTCGATCTCGTCGAGGAATCGGTGCGCCGACGCGACTGACGCGCGGTGTCGCCTGCTCAGCCCGTCTCGTCGCCCGCTGCCGCCCTGCGGCGGTTCGGCCCGCCACGGCCCCGCAGCCGTACCTGCGACTCCACGAGAACGTTGTGGACGAAACCGTAGGATCGACCGGTTTCCTGCGCGAGCGTCCGAATGCTCGCACCCTCCTCGTAGCGGCGCTTCAGATCCTCCTGCAAGCGGTCCCGCGATTCCCCCGTAACCCGGGCTCCCTTCGCGTAGGTCGTCTCTCCACCACCGGAATTTCGCGCCATCGGATCCTCCCTGCGCCCTCGCCAAAGGTCCCTTTCCCAGGCTAGAGGACCGCCCGGTTGCGCGGACGTAGATCGGACCAGCGGAGCCGATCAGGCGAGCTGGATGAGTTCGAGGTATTCCTGGGACCAGTGGTCCTCGGTTCCGTCGGGAAGCAGGATCACCCGTTCGGGATCGAGCGCCTCGGCCGCGCCCGGATCGTGAGTGACCAGCACGACGGCGCCCTCGTAGCTGCGCAGAGCGTCGAGCACCTGCTCACGCGAGACCGGATCGAGG
>NZ_AJVB01000242.1:0-5772 GCF_000278445.1 Rhodococcus sp. R1101 | reverse complement strand
GTGCCGATACCGGCCCCACGCGGCGCGATCGATCGTCCGGGGCAGGCGGAATTTCCGGTGTGCGCGGCGCCTCGGCCTCGACGCGTGCGTGTCGCGGAGGTACCGCCAGACGCACGCACGTCGGCCCGGGTCCCGGCGTAACGGGTCGCGACTTCCTCCGCCAGAGCGGCGATCTCGGGTGTGAGGACCTGCTCGGACGAGACCACCCGGTCGAGGCGGCCCAGCTTGCCGGTGTGATCGCTCGACGCGGCGCGCGCGAGCAGGAAACCGTCGACGAGGCGTCCGGCGAAGCGGACGCGGACGCGGACGCCCGGACGGGCGTCCGCGTCCAGCTCGCACGGGATCAGGTAGTCGAACTCCCGGTCGAGGTGCGGAACCGGCAGCAGCGGGAGAACCCGCGCGACCGGATCGACCTCGGCGGCGTCGAAATCGGCAGCCACCCGGGCCCGATCGGAATCTACAGACCGGCGGCCGCGCGCAGCTTGTCGGCGCGGTCGGTGTTCTCCCACGGCAGGTCGATGTCGGTACGGCCGAAGTGACCGTACGCAGCGGTCTGCGCGTAGATCGGGCGCAGCAGGTCGAGGTCGCGAATGATCGCGCCCGGACGCAGGTCGAAGACCTCGCCGATCGCCTGCTGGATGCGGGCCGGGTCGGTCTTCTCGGTGCCGAAGGTCTCGACGAACAGACCGACCGGAGCGGCCTTGCCGATCGCATAGGCGACCTGCACCTCGATGCGCTCGGCGAGGCCGGCGGCGACGGCGGTCTTGGCGACCCAGCGCATCGCGTAGGCGGCCGAACGGTCGACCTTCGACGGATCCTTGCCGGAGAACGCGCCACCACCGTGACGGGCCATACCGCCGTAGGTGTCGACGATGATCTTGCGGCCGGTCAGGCCGGCATCACCCATGGGGCCACCGAGGACGAACGATCCGGACGGGTTGACCAGCAGACGCACGTCGGCGGTGTCGAGATCGGCCAGATTCGGGTCGGCGAGCACCGCGTCCACGACGTGGGTGCGCAGATCCGGCGTGAGCAGGTTGTTCAGGTCGATGTCGGCGGCGTGCTGCGTCGAGATGACGATCGTGTCGAGGCGGACGGGCTTGTCGCCGTCGTACTCGATGGTGACCTGGGTCTTGCCGTCGGGGCGCAGGTACGGCAGGACCGCGGACTTACGGACCTCCGTGAGGCGCCGGGACAGGCGGTGGGCGAGGGAGATCGGCAGCGGCATCAGCTCGGGCGTATCGGAGCACGCGTATCCGAACATCAGTCCCTGGTCGCCGGCGCCCTGCAGTGCGACTTCGTCGTCGGTGAGCACACCGCTGCGCGCTTCGAGGGCGACGTCGACGCCACCGGCGATCTCCGGGGACTGGGCGCCGATGGCGATGTTGACGCCGCAGGAGTTGCCGTCGAAGCCCTTCGACGACGAGTCGTAGCCGATCTCGAGCACGCAATCGCGCACGATCTTGGGGATGTCGGCGTATGCGGAGGTGGTGACCTCACCCACCACGTGCACCTGCCCCGTGGTCACGAGAGTTTCCACCGCTACCCGGGCACGAGGATCCTCGGTGAGGAGCGCGTCGAGAACCGAGTCGCTGATCGCGTCACAGATCTTGTCCGGATGTCCTTCCGTCACGGACTCACTGGTGAAAAGACGACCGCCGGTCTTGGCCACGAAACTCCCTCTCGACTATGCGCCAGGCGCTGGACGGACAAACCGTGTGGAGCGTGCGCTCCTCGAACGGGCCGCAACGACCCGATCGCAGTGCCGACGCTACTGCTCCGCAGGCGTCGACGCGAGTATTGAAATCACCCGATTCTGCTGCGTTCCGCCAGCAGAGGTCCGAGCGCGTCGAGTACGCGGCTGGCCATGAGGGCCTTCGATCCGTGAGCGAGGGCGGTTTCCGAACCGTCCGCGGACAGCAACCAGCCGTTGTTGTCGTCGACCTCGAACGCCTTGCCTTCTCCGACGGCGTTGACGACGAGAAGATCGCATCCCTTGCGGGCGAGCTTCTCCCGGGCGTAGGTGAGCACGTCACCGTGCTCGTCGCCGGTCTCCGCCGCGAACCCGACGATGACCGTCTCCGCGGAGAGGCCCCCTTCGGTGCGTGCCCGGACGAGCCCGGCGAGGATGTCGTCGTTCTTCGTCAGCGCGATGGAGTCGGGTTCGCCCTTCCCCTTCTTGATCTTGCTGATCGCGAAGGTGGACGGCCGGAAATCGGCCACGGCCGCGGACATGATCACAGCGTCGGCGCCGGAGGCGTGCTTGGCGACGGCGTCCTGCATCTGCGCGGCCGTCTGCACCCGGACGACGTCGACCGCGGCCGGGTCGTCGAGACCTGCGACACTGCCGGCGACGAGCGTCACGTCGGCGCCGCGTTGCGCGGCGAGACGTGCGAGTGCGTAGCCCTGCTTGCCGGACGACCGGTTGCCGAGGAAGCGCACCGGATCGAGGGGCTCGCGGGTGCCACCGGCGGACACGACGACGCGGCGTCCGGCCAGGTCGCGAGGCAGCGCGTCGGCACGTTCGAGCAGCAACGCGGCCAGAGTGAAGATCTCGTCGGGTTCGGGCATCCGCCCGGCTCCGGTGTCCTTGCCGGTCAGCCGGCCGGACGCGGGTTCCACGACCACCGCCCCGCGGCGACGCAGGGTCGCGACGTTGTCGGCGGTGGCGGGATGCTCCCACATCTCGGTGTGCATCGCGGGCACGAACATCACCGGGCACCGCGCGGTGAGCAAGGTCGCCGTGAGCAGGTCGTCGGCGCGACCTGCGACCGCCCGGGCCATCAGGTCGGCGGTCGCCGGCGCGATGACGACGAGGTCGGCTTCCTGACCGAGCCGCACGTGCGGAACCTGCGGCACGTCGGCGAATACACCGGTCTGGACGGGGTTGCCGGACAACGCCTCGAAGGTGGCGCGGCCGACGAATTCGAGGGCGGACTCCGTCGGGACGACCCGCACGTGGTGGCCGCTCTCGGTGAACGCGCGGATCAGTGCGCAGGACTTGTAGGCGGCGATGCCGCCGGCGACACCGACGACGATGCGGCGGCGCTGCACGGATCCGGCCTCGCCGCTCGAAGCGGGGTTGTTCACTCGCCTTCGGTGTGCTCGAGCAGATCCGAGTGGATCTCGCGCATGGCGATCGACAGCGGCTTCTCCTGCAGGCCCGGCTCCACGAGGGGGCCGACGTACTCGAGGATGCCGTCGCCGAGCTGGTTGTAGTAATCGTTGATCTGGCGTGCCCGCTTGGCGGCGTAGATCACCAGCGCGTACTTCGAGGAGGCGCGCTCGAGCAGCTCGTCGATAGGCGGGTTGGTGATACCCGAGGGGGTGTCGTAGACCGGGAGGGCGTTGCCCTCGAGGTCGGTCGCGGCTGCCTGGATGCTGCTCACTCGGTGTTCTCCTGAGATGTCGCGGAATAAGGGGGCACGAAACCGGCGGCCGGACGCGCACGAGGCGCGGACGGTCAGTCGGCTCCGGGTCCGACCAACAAGGATACCAATTCATCGCAGGCCCGGTCGACGTCGTCGTTGACGATCACGACATCGAACTCGTCCTGCGCGGCCAGTTCGCTGCGGGCGGTATCGAGCCTGCGAGCGACGACCTCGTCGGTCTCGGTGCCTCGGCCGGTGAGGCGCTCGACGAGCACCTCCCAACTGGGCGGGGCGAGAAAGGCCAGTACTGCGTCCGGCATCGCGGCGCGGACGGCCCGTGCTCCCGCGAGGTCGACCTCCACGAGCACCGGATGTCCCTCGGCGAGTGCGTCGCGCACCGGCTCGGCCGGCGTGCCCGAACGCTGCAGACCGCCGTGGATGTCGGCCCATTCGAGCAGTTCACCGGCGTCGATCATCCGGTCGAACTCGGCGCGGCCGACGAAGTGGTAATCCACCCCGTCCACCTCGCCCGGTCGCGGGTCCCGGGTGGTGGCCGAGACACTGAAGTGCAGATCCGGGATCCGGCTCCGCAGCAGGCGTACGACGGTCGACTTACCCACCGCGGAGGGCCCGGCCAGTACCACCAGCCGGCCCCTCCGCGTTGCGGGCACGCTGTCCGTCACGGTTCGTGCGTCAGCTACCACGTGCTCAGGCGTCGAAATCGAACCTGGCGAGCAGGGCTTTGCGCTGACGGTCGCCGAGGCCGCGCAGACGGCGGGTCGGGGCGATCTCCAGCTCGGTCATGATCTCCTGCGCCTTGACCTTGCCGACCTTCGGCAGGGCCTCGAGCAGAGCCGACACCTTCATCTTGCCGAGGATCTCGTCGTTCTCGGCGTCCTTGAGCACCTGCTTGAGGTCGGTGCCGCCGCGCTTGAGGCGCTCCTTGAGCTCAGCCCGGGCACGACGGGCAGCAGCCGCCTTCTCCAGAGCAGCGGCGCGCTGCTCATCGGTCAGCTGGGGAAGGGCCACGGTTCCTCCGTCTCATCGTTGGCTTTCGAGTCTTCACCGCTGCAACCAGCGGCGATAGCGACCGTACTCACGACCACCGACGAATGCGAACCCACCCCCCGGCGTTCCGCTCGAAAATCCGTGCGGTAGTGCACGCCGATTCCGCAGCGGATTCCGCGCCCTCCGGCGCGCGTCCGCACATCGCCGCGACCTGCCCAAATGGGGGAAAACTGCAGGTGAGTGGGTATCCGGGGCGCCGGAGAGGTCCGCAGCGAGCCGAGCGGCTCGCGGGATCGGCGACCGGACGTTCGGGCACTTCGGCGGCCCGAGAAATTTTTCTTCCCATTCCGCGTGTCGCGCCGCTCCGAGCGCAGGTCAGAGTGCATACCAGCGGTATGTACGACTCGCGCCCGGACCGCGCGTGGCGATCCGGGCACGAGAGTCGAACGTCTCAGTCCGTCAGGAAGGCGAAGCCGTCCAACGTGCGGGCGACGGCGGCCCGCAGCCCCGCGACGGACGGACCTGCCCGCAGCACGTCCCGTGAGACGTTGGGCACGACGGCCCGCAGGTGGTCGCCCACGAGTCGGCGCACGTCGTCGGCGGTGCCGCCCTGGGCGCCCACTCCGGGCATCAGGATGGGCCCGTGGAGGGCGGACAGGTCGGGCGCCTCGGTGAGGGTCGCTCCGACCACCACACCCACGGATCCCAGCTCTGCCGCTCCGCCGCTCGCGTCGGCGCAGTTGCGGGCGGCGCACTCGTCCACCACGACCTGCGCCACGGTGCGCCCGTCGGCGACCCGGGCCCGCTGGACCTGCGCACCTTCGGGATTGGAGGTGGCCGCGAGCACGAATACCCCGCGGCCCGTCCCGGCCGCCAGATCCAGCGCAGGGGCGAGCGAACCGAAGCCCAGATACGGGGAGACGGTCACGGCGTCCGAACGCAGCGGCGAGCCGTCCGACAGCCAGGTCCGGGCGTAGGCGTCCATCGTGGAACCGATGTCGCCGCGCTTTGCATCGGCGAGCACGAGCACGCCCGTCTCCCCCAGCCCGGCGATGGTGCGTTCGAGCACCGCGAGGCCGGCGGAGCCGTATGCCTCGAAGAACGCCACCTGGGGCTTGACGACCGCGACGGTATCGCCGAACGCCTCGACGCACAGTTCGCTGAACCGGGCCAGACCGTCCACGTCGTCGCCGAGACCCCATGCGGCGAGGAGCCCCGGGTGCGGATCGATGCCCACACACAGCGGCCCGCGGCGCCCGAGGGCGTCCGCGAGTCGCTGCCCGAAGGGCGTCACGCCCGTTCGGCGGGTGCGCCGCGCAGTCGCGCGTGCATCCGCTGGATCGAGCTGACGCCGATCTCACCGCGCAGTGCCGCCTCGATGCCCTGCACCGCG
>NZ_AJVB01000241.1:0-5819 GCF_000278445.1 Rhodococcus sp. R1101 | reverse complement strand
ACTCTGCGACGAGCGACCACCTCGGCGATCCCGACATCGTGCTCGACGGGATCGTCGGCATCTCGGGCCGCGGGTCGCTGCGACCGGTCGCTGCCGCCCTCGTCGACGCGATCTCCGCGCCGATCGTCGCGGTCGACACACCCAGCGGCGTCGACCCCGACACGGGTGCGACGGACGGACCTGCGGTGACGGCCGCCGTCACCGTCACCTTCGGCGCCTGCAAACCGGTGCATGCCCTCGCTCCGACACAGTGCGGACGGGTCGACCTCGTCGATATCGGACTCACCCTTCCCGAAGCGCGGCTGGTCGCGGCCGAACCGTCGGAGGTCGGCGCGATCTGGCCGGTTCCCGGCGCCGACGACGACAAGTACAGCCAGGGCGTGGTGGGTATCCGCGCGGGCAGCGCGAGATATCCCGGCGCCGGCGTGCTGTGCACGGGCGCGGCCGTCGCCGCGACCTCCGGCATGGTGCGCTACGCCGGGTCGGGTGCCTCCGAGGTGCTCGCGCGGTTCCCCGAAGTCGTCGTGTCACCCTCGGTGGCCGAGACCGGACGAGTTCAGGCCTGGGTGGTCGGCCCCGGTGCCGGTACAGACGACGAGGCCTGCGCGACCCTGCGCGACATCCTCGCCACCGACCTGCCGGTGCTCGTCGACGCCGACGGGCTGACTCTGCTCGCCCGCGTCCCCGATCTGGTGCAGGGACGGTCCGCGCCCACCCTGCTCACCCCGCATGCCGGCGAGTTCGCGCGTCTGACCGGGAATCGTCCCGAACCGGACCGGGTCGGGGCGGTCCGTTCCCTCGCCGCCGACTGGGGTGTGCACGTGCTGCTCAAAGGCCGGGTGACGCTCGTGGCACGACCCGACGGGCATGTCTTCGTCAACGACGCGGGCGGCTCGTGGGCGTCGACCGCGGGCGCCGGCGACGTGCTGGCCGGCATCATCGGGTCTCTGCTCTCGTCGGGCATGCCGGTCGACCTGGCCGCGGCCGCCGGTGCACGGGCCCACGCACTCGCCGCGAACCTCGCCGCGCAGGACCCGAACGCCTCCGGCGCGGCACCGATCTCGGCGAGCGCGATCCTCTCGCGCATCGGCGACTCGATTCGCCTGCTGCGCACCCATATTGCCGAATCGTGACGTGGCACACGGGGACGCGACGTCGGCGTCCGGCGGCGCAGTGGCAGGATCGACAGACGTGACCACGACCCAACGCACCCCGCGACCTGCACGTACCGTCCTTCCACAAGCGGAAGCGGTCATCGATCTCGATGCCGTGGCGGAGAATGTGCGAGCGCTGCGGGAGTACGCGGGTCCGGCCGCGGTCATGGCCGTGGTCAAGGCCGACGCCTACAACCACGGAGCCGTTCCGGTGGCGCGGGCCGCGCTCACCGCGGGCGCCCGCGAACTGGGTGTGACGACGCTCGGCGAGGCCCTCGAACTCCGCTCCGCAGGCATCGAGGCACCGATCCTGTCGTGGCTGCACACTGCGGACTCCGACTTCGCTCCCGCAGTGGAGGCCGGGATCGAACTGGGTCTGTCCTCACCACGGCACCTCGCGGCCGTCGTCGAGGCGGCCCGGCGGGTGGGCATCACTGCGACCGTCACCGTCAAGGTCGACACCGGCCTGAACCGCAACGGAGTGGCGGTCGACGAGTGGGGCGACATGCTCCGCGATCTCGGCCGGGCACAGGCCGAGGGCGTGGTGCGCCTGCGCGGTGCCTTCTCCCACCTCGCTCACGGCGACGAGCCCGAGCATCCGGGCAACGCCGAACAGCGCGACCGGCTGAGCGAGGCCGTCGCGGATCTGCGGCGGCATTCCCTGGCACCGGAGGTGGTGCATCTGTCGAACTCCGCGGCCACCGTCACCCGCTCCGACCTGCGATTCGACATGGTTCGGCCCGGAATTGCGATGTACGGATTGACACCGATCCCGGAACTCGGCGACATGGGCTTCCGGCCGGTGATGACCGTACGGGCGAGGGTGGTGCTGGTGAAGAAGGTGAAGGCGGGGGACGGCGTGTCCTACGGGCACACCTGGACCGCTCCCGCGGATACGACGGTGGCGCTGTTGCCTCTGGGATACGCGGACGGGGTCCGCCGCAATCTCAGCGGGCGCATCGAGGTGCAGCTCGGCGGACGTCGGTGCCCGCAGATCGGGCGCGTGTGCATGGACCAGGTCGTCGTCGACCTCGGTCCCGACGGCGCCGGAGTAAGCGAGGGCGACGAAGCGTTGTTCTTCGGTGACGGGCGTCACGGAGAGCCGAACGCCCAGGACTGGGCCGACAAACTGGACACGATCAACTACGAGATCGTGACCGGGATCGGCGGACGGACGGTCCGGACCTACGTCGGGAGCGAAGGGAGCGTGACGTCATGTCCCTCGTGAGCAGGATGGGACTCCTCGGTGCGAGCCTCGCGACGCTCGCATCGTCGGCGGGTCTGTACGCGGTCAGGACCGCGGGAGCGCCCGCCCACGAGATCTACCGGAACGAGGACTTCGACGAGATCCTCCGGCTCCCGCGCCGGATCGTCACCACCGAGGACGGTGTCCGGCTCGTGGTCCGCGAGAGCGGCTCGGCCCTGGCTCCGCTCACCGTCGTGTTCGTCCACGGCTACTGCTTGCGGATGCAGTCCTGGCACCTGCAGTACCGGCATATGCGCGAACAATGGGGACGCGACGTGCGCGCCGTCTTCTACGACCAGCGTGGCCACGGCGAATCCGGCTTCTCCGGTTCGTCGAAGTGCACCATCGCGCAGCTGGGCCGCGATCTGGGCCGGGTGATCGACGAGGTCGCGCCCACCGGTCCGGTGGTCGTCGTGGGCCACTCGATGGGCGGCATGACCACGATCGCCCTCGCCTCCCAGCGACCCGAACTGTTCGGCGACCGCATCGTGGGGGTCGGACTCCTGGCGACCACCGCGGCAGGCCTCAGCAAGACCGGTATCGGACGCAATCTCGAGAATCCGGTGATCGACGCGTTCCGTTATGCGGCGCGCACCGCCCCCGGTTTCGTGCAGTTCGCGCGCGGCGCTGCGCGTGCTGTCGTGACGCCGATCCTGCGCGCGGCGTCCTACGGCACGGTGGTGAGCCCGCGCCTGGCGCAGTTGTCCGACCGGATGCTCGACGAGACGTCGGTGCCGACCATCGTCAACTTCCTCCGCACCCTCGAACTTCACGACGAGTCCGCGGCACTGCCCGTCCTGGGCACCGTTCCCGTCCTGGTGCTCTCGGGGGACGCCGACATGGTCATCCCGTACGCGAGTTCCGAGGCGCTGGCGGACGAGCTGCCCGACGTCGAACTCGAGCGGGTGCGCGGTGCCGGGCACCTGGTCCAGCTCGAGTTCCCCGAGGTGGTCGACCGTGCGCTCGACCGCCTGATCCAGCGCAGTTTCACGCGGGGAGTGACCGGAAGGCAGAGCGCAAGTGGATGAGTCGCAATCGAATGGGTCGCGGGTGGGTGAGCAGAGCATCGAACTGCCGACCGTGGAGGACACCGAGGCCTTCGGCCGCCGGCTCGCAGCGGAGTTGCGTGCCGGCGACCTCGTGGTGCTCGACGGCCCTCTCGGCGCGGGCAAGACGGCCCTGACCCGGGGAATCGCCGCCGGTCTCGGAGTCGAGGGACGCGTGACGTCGCCGACCTTCGTCATCGCACGCGAACACCGGCCGGGCAGTCCGGAGGGCCGCGAACCGGTGGGGCTCGTCCACGTCGACGCCTACCGTCTCGGCGACGGGCCGGACGCCCTCGACGAACTCGACGCGCTCGACCTCGACACCGATCTGACCGACACGATCGTGGTGGTCGAATGGGGTGGTGGCCTGGTCGAACAGCTCGCCGAACGGCACCTGCGGGTCCGGCTCCGGCGCGATCCGGGCACCGACACCCGGCGTGCCGCCTGGGAGTGGGTGGGCTGACCCTCCGGAAGCCTCCGGAGTGCACTGCCTGCCGGTGGCTTCGGTCACTGCGCACCGACCGGACAGTTCGCGCGGGGTAGGCTGATACATCGTGCTCGTGCTCGCCGTCGATACCGCCACCCCCGCCGTGACCTCGGGAGTCGTCCGTCTCGACCGTGGTCGAAGCGACGCCCGGCCCGAGGTGGTCGCCGCACGGGTCACCGACAATCCGCGAGCGCACGCCGAAGTCCTCACGCCGCAGATCCTCGAGTGCCTCGCCGAAGCCGGTGCCGCACCCTCGGATCTCGACGCGATCGTCGTCGGCATCGGCCCCGGCCCGTTCACCGGTCTCCGCGTCGGCATGGCCACCGCGGCCGCCTTCGGCGATGCTCTCGGAATCCCCGTGCACGGTGTGTGCAGCCTCGATGCGATCGCCGCCGACGTCCACCGCGAACACGGTGCGGACGACGATCTGCTCGTGGTCACCGACGCCCGTCGTCGCGAGATCTACTGGTCGCGCTATTCCGGCGGTCGCCGGATCGATGGACCCGAGGTGCACAAGCCCGCCGACGTGCCCGCGGAGCCGTCGGTGCGTGTCGCCGGATCGCCGTCGCATGTCGCGCTGTTCGACCTCCCCGAGGTGGACGTGCAGAGCCCGTCCCCGGCAGGACTGGTGGCCGTCGCCGCCGACGCCCTGCGCGCGGGTACCGAACCGGCCCCGCTCGTTCCCCTGTACCTGCGCCGGCCCGACGCGGTGGAGACCGCGAACCGTCGAGCATGAACGCGACCCCCGAGGAGAACACGGCCGCCGGCGACGCAGTCGTCATCGATGCGCTGCGCCCTGAGGATGCGCCGCGCTGCGCCGAACTCGAGCAGATCCTGTTCCCCGGCGACGACCCGTGGAGTGCGGATGCCTTCCGTTCCGAGCTGGCGGCGCCCCACAACCGCTACTTCGCCGCGCGCGACCCGCAGGGGCGCCTGATCGGTTACGCGGGGCTCGCGCGCCTCGGTACAGCGATCGGACCCGAGTCCGAGGTGCACACCATCGGCGTGGATCCCGCGGCGCGCCGCCGGGGGATCGGCGGGGCCCTGCTGGACGAGTTGCTGGCCGTGGCCGACCGCTGGGGAGGGCCGGTCTTCCTCGAAGTGCGCACCGACAACGATCCGGCGATCGCCCTGTACCGGCGCGAGGGCTTCGAGATCGTCGGAACCAGGAAGCGTTACTACCAGCCGAGCGGCGCGGACGCGTACACGATGCGTCGTCCGGATCCGCGAGAGGAGTCACCGGCGTGAGCACCACCAGTTCCCGATTCGAGCTGCCCGAGTGTCCCGTCGTGATGGGCATCGAGAGTTCGTGCGACGAGACCGGTGTCGGCATCGTCCGCTGGGTGGGCGACGGCACCCTCGAGCTGATGGCCGACGCGGTGGCGTCGAGTGTCGACGAGCATGCCCGATTCGGTGGTGTGGTGCCGGAGATCGCGTCGCGCGCCCACCTCGAAGCGATGGTGCCGACCATGCGGCGTGCGCTGGACGAAGCGGGGCTCGAGAAGCCGGACGCGGTGTGTGTGACGATCGGCCCGGGTCTCGCGGGGGCACTGCTCGTCGGTGTTGCGGCGGCCAAGGCCTACGCGGCGGCATGGAACGTGCCGTTCTTCGCGATCAACCACCTCGCGGGTCATGTCGCGGTCGACACCCTCGAACACGGGCCGATGCCGCCCTGCGTGGCGCTGCTCGTCTCCGGTGGGCACACCCATCTGCTGCACGTCGAACATCTCGGCAAGCCCATCGTCGAACTCGGCACGACCGTCGACGACGCCGCCGGGGAGGCCTTCGACAAGGTCGCCCGTCTGCTGGGGCTCGGCTACCCGGGAGGTCCCGAGGTCGACCGGCTGGCCCGCGAGGGCGATCCCACCGCGGTCGTCTTCCCCGGT
>NZ_AJVB01000240.1:0-5834 GCF_000278445.1 Rhodococcus sp. R1101 | reverse complement strand
GCCGACGCGGCTTTCGGTGATCCCACCGTCTTCCTGGAGCAGGCCGTGGTCAACCCGCGGCACATCGAGGTACAGATCCTCGCCGACAAGTACGGCAACGTCATCCACCTGTACGAGCGCGACTGTTCGGTGCAGCGCCGGCACCAGAAGGTCATCGAGCTCGCCCCGGCCCCGAATCTCGACCCGGAGTTGCGCGACCGAATCTGCGCCGACGCCGTCGCATTCGCCGAGGAGATCGGCTACCAGTGCGCGGGCACCGTCGAATTCCTCGTCGACGAGCGCGGCAACCACGTGTTCATCGAGATGAATCCCCGCATCCAGGTCGAGCACACGGTCACCGAGGAGATCACCGACGTCGACCTCGTGCAGTCGCAGCTGCGTATCGCCGCCGGCGAGTCGCTCGCCGATCTGGGTCTGTCGCAGGAGAGCATCACCATCCGCGGCGCGGCGCTGCAGTGCCGCATCACGACCGAGGATCCGGCCAACGGGTTCCGCCCGGACACCGGCCGCATCACCGGTTACCGCACCCCGGGTGGTGCCGGTATCCGTCTCGACGGCGGCACCTCGGTCGGTGCGGAGATCTCCGCCCACTTCGACTCGATGCTCGTCAAGCTCACCTGCCGCGGCCGGACGTTCGAGACCGCTGTCGCCCGTGCCCGCCGCGCGGTTGCCGAGTTCCGCATCCGCGGTGTCGCGACGAACATCCCCTTCCTGCAGGCCGTGCTCGACGATGCCGATTTCCGCGACGGACACGTCACCACCTCGTTCATCGAGGAACGTCCGCAGCTGCTGACGCTGCGTTCGTCCGCCGACCGCGGCACCAAGATCCTGAACTACCTCGCCGACGTGACGGTCAACAAGCCGCACGGCGAGCGCCCCACCACGCTCTACCCGCACGACAAGCTGCCCGCGATCGACCTGAGCGCCGCGCCGCCGGCCGGTTCGCGGCAGCGGCTGCTCGAACTCGGACCCGAGGGCTTCGCCCGTGCGCTGCGTGAGCAGAAGTCCATCGGCGTCACCGACACCACCTTCCGCGACGCGCACCAGTCGCTGCTCGCGACCCGTGTTCGCAGCAAGGACCTGCTGACGGTCGCCGGGCACGTGGCCCGTATGACCCCGCAGCTCCTCTCGATCGAGGCGTGGGGCGGCGCGACCTACGACGTCGCTCTGCGCTTCCTGCACGAGGATCCGTGGGAGCGGCTGGCCGCGCTGCGCGAGGCGATCCCGAACATCAACCTGCAGATGCTGCTGCGGGGACGCAACACCGTCGGCTACACCCCCTACCCGGAGGCCGTGACCCGCGCGTTCGTGCAGGAGGCCGCAGACACGGGCATCGACATCTTCCGCATCTTCGACGCGCTGAACAACGTCGACCAGATGCGTCCGGCGATCGACGCGGTGCGCGAGACCGGCACCACGCTCGCCGAGGTCGCGATGTCCTACACCGGCGACCTGTCGAATCCGGACGAGACGATCTACACGCTCGACTACTACCTGCGGCTGGCCGAGGAGATCGTCGAGGCCGGTGCGCACGTGCTCGCCATCAAGGACATGGCCGGTCTGCTGCGCGCCCCGGCCGCCGCGACGCTCGTCTCGGCGCTGCGCAGCAACTTCGACCTGCCGGTCCACGTGCACACCCACGACACTCCGGGTGGGCAGCTCGCGACCTATCTTGCGGCCTGGCACGCCGGTGCCGACGCCGTCGACGGTGCCTCCGCGGCGCTCGCCGGTACGACGAGCCAGCCCGCCCTGTCGGCGATCGTCGCCGCCGCGGCGAACAGCGAGTTCGACACCGGCCTCGACCTGCAGGCCGTGTGCGATCTCGAGCCGTACTGGGAGGCGCTGCGCAGGGTCTACGCACCGTTCGAGTCGGGGCTGCCCGCCCCGACCGGCCGCGTCTACACCCACGAGATCCCCGGCGGCCAGTTGTCGAACCTGCGCCAGCAGGCCATCGCGCTGGGACTCGGCGACCGCTTCGAGGAGGTCGAGGCCGCCTATGCCGGCGCCGACCGTCTCCTCGGCCGCTTGATCAAGGTCACCCCGTCGAGCAAGGTCGTCGGCGACCTCGCGCTGCACCTCGTCGGTGCCGGGGTCTCGGTCGACGACTTCGCCGCCGAGCCCGGCAAGTACGACATCCCCGATTCGGTCATCGGCTTCCTGCGCGGCGACCTCGGCACCCCCGCCGGGGGCTGGCCCGAGCCGTTCCGCAGCAAGGCGCTGTCGGGCCGAGCCGAGCCCAAGCCGATCACCCCGCTCGCGCCCGAGGAGGAGAAGGCCCTCGGCGGCACTTCGGCCGAGCGTCGCCGCATGCTCAACCGCCTGCTGTTCCCCGGACCGGCCAAGGAGTTCGAGCAGCACCGGGAGACCTACGGCGATACCACCGAGCTGTCGGCCAACCAGTTCTTCTACGGGCTGCGGCACGGCGAGGAGCACCGGGTGCGCCTGGACAAGGGCGTCGAACTGCTCATCGGTCTCGAAGCGATCTCCGACGCCGACGAGAAGGGCTTCCGCACGGTGATGTGCATCCTCAACGGGCAGCTGCGCCCGGTGTCGGTGCGCGACCGGTCGGTGGCCGCCGACATCCCGGCCGCGGAGAAGGCCGACCGCAACCATCCCGGTCACGTCGCCGCGCCGTTCGCCGGCACGGTCACCCTCGTGGTGTCCGAGGGCGCCGGCGTCTCGGCGGGCGACACCGTCGCCACCATCGAGGCGATGAAGATGGAGGCCGCGATCACCGCGCCGCGCGGCGGACGCATCACGCGTGTCGCGATCGGCCCGGTGCAACAGGTCGAAGGTGGCGACCTGCTCGTCGAGGTGTCCACGGGAGACAGCGCCGAGTGACACGGATCGTCGCCGGCCGGGCCGGGGGGCGGCGCCTGAAGGTGCCGCCCCGCGGGACCAGGCCCACTTCCGAACGGGTGCGTGAGGCCTTGTTCAGTTCGCTCGACGCACGCATGGACATCGACGGTGCCGCAGTCCTCGACCTCTACGCGGGGTCGGGGGCCCTCGGCCTCGAGGCGCTGTCCCGCGGCGCCGAGCACGCGATGCTCGTCGAGTCCGACGCCAAGGCGGCGGGGGTGATCCGCGAGAACATTGCGACGGTCGGGCTGCCGGGGGCGGTCTTGCGCGCCGCGCCGGTGGCCGCAGTGCTCGCGGGTGCCGCCGACCGGGTGTACGACCTCGTCCTCGCCGACCCGCCCTACGCCGTGACCGAGGAAGCCGTCACCGGAGTGCTCGAGGCGCTGGTGTCCGGCGGCTGGGTCGAGGACGGTTCGGTCGTCGTGGTCGAACGCTCGTCTCGGTCGCCGGAAACGGTGTGGCCGCAGGCATTCGAGGTCGGCAGGTCGCGGCGATACGGGGAGACGAGGGTGGAGATCGCCACCTGCTACGGTGCTGGATCATGAGCCGCGCGGTCTGCCCAGGATCCTTCGACCCGGTCACCAACGGACACCTCGACGTCATCGGCAGGGTCTCGGCCCAGTTCGACGAGGTCGTCGTGACCGTCACGATCAATCCCAACAAGCAGGGGATGTTCACGATCGACGAACGCCTCGAGATGCTCACCGAGGCCACGGCGCACCTGCCGAACGTCACGATCGACGCCTGGCAGGGCCTGCTCGTCGACTACGCCCGCGAGCGGGGGATCACCGCGATCGTCAAGGGCCTGCGCGGCGCCAACGACTTCGACTACGAGCTGCAGATGGCGCAGATGAACCACAAGCTCACCGGCGTCGACACCCTGTTCGTCGCCACCAACCCGGTCTACAGCTACCTGTCGAGCTCGCTCGTCAAGGAGGTCGCGACCTACGGCGGCGATGTCTCCGACATGCTGCCGGGCACCGTGCACGCTCGTCTGCTCGCGCGCCTCGCCGAGCGGGCCGCCGCGAAATAGGCAGGACCTTTCCGCACGGCCTGTGACGGCCGGATCCCGACACACCGAGCGCAGGGCACACGAGCGTGCCCTGCGCTGCGGCAGACTGGAAGGTGGCGCGTCCGCACCGGTCGCGCCGAGCGAGTGATTGGGGTTGGGCGTGTACCGGGTATTCGAGGCACTCGACGAGCTGGTCGCAATCGTCGAAGAGGCACGTAGCGTTCCGATGACGGCGAGCTGCGTGGTACCGCGCGGCGATGTCCTCGAGCTGCTCGACGACGTGCGCGACGCGCTGCCGCCCGAACTCGACGACGCACAGGACGTGCTCGATCACCGCGACAAGCTGATCAACGACGCGCGGGCGCAGGCCGAGAAGACCGTCGGCGACGCCGACGAGGAGGCGCGCACCCTGCTCGAGGACGCGCGTACCGACGCCGACCGCATGCTGGCGGACGCGAAGGCGCAAGCGGACCGGATGGTCAAGGAAGCACGCGCCCACGCCGACGAACTCGTGCGCGACGCTCAGGCCGAGGCCGACGACCTCGTCGCCGAGGGCAACAAGCAGTACGAGAGCGTGACCGGGCGCGCCCGCATCGAGGCCGACCGTCTGGTCGAGTCCGGCCAGGTGTCGTACGAGCGTTCCGTGGCCGAGGGTGAGGCCGAGAAGGCGCGCCTGGTGTCGCAGACGGAGGTCGTGCAGGCCGCGCACGCCGAGTCGGCTCGCGTCATCGATTCGGCCCACGCCGAATCCGACCGCCTGCGGACGGAATGCGACGAGTACATCGACGGGAAGCTCTCGGAGTTCGAGGAACTGCTCGGCACCACCCTGCGGTCGGTCGGCCGCGGCCGCCAGCAGCTGCGGCTCTCGGGGGCCCCCGACTTCGCGGAGGCCGACCCTCGGGCGAGCCGCCGCCGCTGATCGGCGGAATTTCCGCTCGCGCCGCCCATCGCGTATCATGGAGCGGTTGCCCTATCACGACCGAGTCGTGTTCTGCGTCGTCCGAAGAAGGTGAGTTCCCCGTGTCCACCCGTGGTTCCGGCACGACCCGTCCCGGCAGGGACTCCGGTCTGGTGTTCGACACGCTCTCCCTGGGTCGCCGGCCCGGATCGATGCGTGCGGTCGAGCGGAAGGTGCCGTCACCGTCGCGCATCGGACTCGATCTCATCGCGATCGAAGAAGGGTCCGAGATCGACCTCGATCTCCGCATGGAGTCGGTGTCGGAGGGTGTCCTGGTCACCGGTACAGTTCGTGCGGACGCCGTGGGTGAGTGCTCGCGGTGCCTCGAATCGTTCGCCGAACCGGTGGACGTGTACCTCACCGAGCTGTTCGCCTACCCGAACAGCGTTACGGAGCAGACCACCGAGGACGACGAGGTGTACCGCGTCGAGAACGATCTGATCGATCTCGAACCGGTCCTCGTGAACGCGGTGGGCCTGGAACTTCCGTTGCAGCCGTTGTGTAGTGACGACTGTGCGGGATTGTGCCCCGAATGCGGCATTCGCCTGGCGATTGCGGAATCCGGGCACCGTCATGAGACAATGGATCCTCGCTGGGCTGGGTTGGCAGCCAAGTTCGGCGCGGGCTCCGAAGAACCCAGCAGTCAAATCGACAGCTCGAACAACGAGGAGAAGTAGACGTGGCCGTCCCCAAGCGCAGAATGTCGCGTTCCAACACCCGGTCGCGGCGCAGCCAGTGGAACACCACTGCGCCGACGCTCGTCACCTGCCCGAAC
This sequence comes from Rhodococcus sp. R1101, assembly GCF_000278445.1. Taxonomy (NCBI): domain Bacteria; kingdom Bacillati; phylum Actinomycetota; class Actinomycetes; order Mycobacteriales; family Nocardiaceae; genus Rhodococcus; species Rhodococcus sp. R1101. Next base: position 230 of record NZ_AJVB01000240.1, on the reverse strand, counting down.
CGGGGTTGCGGAGAGAAGAAGCTGCCCCACGTGGCGTGCCCGTCCTGTGGCACCTACAACGGCCGTCAGGTGACCGCGCCCGTCTAATCGGTACTCACGTGACGAGCAAGTCCCCCGAAACAGCTACCGAGGGCGGCGAAGAGAGCCACGAGTCTCTCCTCGCCGCCCTCGGCGTGCCTCTGGACGCAGAACTGCTGTCCTTGGCGCTCACCCATCGCTCGTACGCCTAC
>NZ_AJVB01000239.1:0-5884 GCF_000278445.1 Rhodococcus sp. R1101 | reverse complement strand
AGAGCTGGATGACGCTGTTGCGTTCGGTCGTGGAGCAACTCGGGGCAGACCAATCGCTCTGGGGGAATGCGCTTGTCGCGGAGCAACTGTCGGGTGCTCTGACCACGTCGTTCATCCTCGCGGTCATGCCCGAGGACGCGGATCCGACCGGGGGTGCGCGTCCGCGCATCATCAAGCGGGTTCTCGACCGCCTGCACGAGGACCCCGCTTCGGCGTGGACCACCGCCGACATGGCCGAGGTGGCCGGAGTCAGTGTGCGGCGCCTGCAGGAGGGCTTCCGCGAATATCTCGGGGTGTGTCCTCGCGACTACCTTCTCGACCTGCGCCTCGAGCGTATCCACGAGGCACTCACCATGGGCGACGCCGCGGAGTTGTCGGTCACCGATGTGGCCCTCGAGTGGGGCATCACCCATACCGGGCGGTTCGCGGCGGCCTACAAGCGCAAGTACGGGGTGCCACCGTCGACCACCTTGCGTGGATGAGGTGGGCGTCCTCAGCGGTGGCGGTAGCCGAGTTCGCTGCTGAGCCGCTCCGCGCAGTCCACCACCCGTTTCGCGGTGAGATCGCGGAACGACTCGAGGGTGTGCCGGCCGGTCGACGTCGAGCATGCGAGCACTCCGACCGCGTGGCCCGAAGGGTCGAAGACGGGCGCGGCGATCGTGATGAGTCCTTCTTCGAGTTCCGCGGCGGTGAGGGCGTATCCCCGGCTGCGCACGTGGGCGAGTTCGGTGCGCAGGTCGTCCGGGTTGTCGATGGTTGCGCTCGTGAGTCGCTCGAACTGTGTCCGGTCGAGTATGTGGTCGACCAGTTCGCGTGGTGACCAGGCCAGCAGCGCCCGGCCCATCGAGGTTGCATAGGCGGGGACACGGGTGCCGACGGAGACGTTGATGCTCATGATCCTGCGGACCGGAACGCGCGCGGCGTAGACGACCTCGGTACCGTCGAGCACGCCGAGCGACGCCGATTCGTTGGTGTGTTCGGCGATCTCGACCAGTTTCGGTAGCGCCGAGTCCACGAGGGTGTGGGACGCGGTGTAGTGCTGGCCGATGCTGAGTACGCGCGGGGTGAGCGACCATCGCGTCCCCTGCGAGGTGACGTATCCGAGCTTCTGCAGGGTCAGCAGGATACGTCGAACCGCAGGCCTGGACAGATCGGTCTTGGCGGCGAGTTCGGCGAGGGTGGGATTCGGGTCCTTGTCGTCGAAGGCGTGCAATACCGCAAAACCACGCTCGATGCTCTGAATGAAGTCCCGGTCGTTGCTAGGACCATTACCTAGGTCGATGCTCGGCATCCCGCCTCCTACCTGCGTACTCGTCGATGGTGCCCGATCCGGTGTTGACAAGCTGTGTGACACCACGCACAGTATGTGGTGTACGCACTGCGATACACAAGTACGCACAGCGTACAGACCGGTGATCACCGCAGCCCCCGTGTCGCACCGGCCCCACACTTCCCGATAGTTCAGTCCTTCACGAGGAGAGCCATGACCACCATGGAGAACCCCACTGCCCACGGGTCCGGCAACGCTGCGACCGACAAGTTCAAGTCCGAGCGGGTCACGTCCGACACCTCGGTCGAGCGCGCGTCGGCGATCTACAAGGACCTGCTGGACGCTCTCGCCGGTATCGTCGACAAGCACCAGGTGACCTACGACGAGTACCGCGTGCTCAAGCAGTGGCTCATCGACGTGGGTGAATACGGCGAGTGGCCGCTGTGGCTCGACGTCTTCCTCGAGCACGAGATCGAGAAGGTGCACTACAACCGCAAGGGCTTCACCGGCACCAAGGGCTCCATCGAAGGCCCCTACTACGTCCCGGACAGCCCCAAGCTCCCGTCGAAGTGCACCATGCCGATGCGCGAGAAGGACAAGGTCGCGCCGCCGCTGGTCTTCAAGGGCCAGGTCACCGACCTCGAGGGCAACGGTCTGCCCGGCGCCACCGTCGAGCTGTGGCACGCGGACGAAGAGGGCTTCTACTCGCAGTTCGCCCCCGGCATCCCCGAGTGGAACCTGCGCGGCACCGTCGAGGTGGACGAGAACGGCAACTTCGAGATCACCACGCTCAAGCCGGCTCCCTACCAGATCCCGTCCGACGGCCCGACCGGCTGGTTCATCAAGTCCTACGGCGGACACCCGTGGCGCCCCGCCCATCTGCACCTGATGGTGAAAGCTCCCGGCAAGCGCGCCATCACCACCCAGCTGTACTTCCAGGGTGGCGAGTGGGTCGAGGACGATGTCGCGACGGCCGTCAAGCCCGAGCTCATCCTGGATCCGCAGCCCAACGCCGACGGCATCGCCGAGGTGACCTACGACTTCGTGCTCGACCCGGAAGCGTGATCCGGACCGCGGATGCGGCCTGATCACATCCGAACGAGAGCGCGGTTCGCATCGTGAATGCCGGTGTCCCTCTGGGGCACCGGCATTCATGCTGAATACACCGGCGACGTACCCCCTGTCACACCCCGACCCGATTGTGAGCAATTCCGATGTCCGATCCCGATCTGAAGATCGCATCCGTCACCACGACGATCATCGATGTGCCGTTGATCCGGCCCCACAAGTTCGCCACCACCACCTCGGAGGCGCAGCCGATCCTGCTCGTCGCGGTGACCACCGAAAGTGGCGTCACCGGTTACGGTGAGGGCGTCGTGCCGGGTGGACCGTGGTGGGGCGGCGAGTCGGTCGAGACGATGCAGCAGATCGTCGACCGCTACATCGGTCCCTACATCATCGGGCGCGGCGTCGACGAAATCAGCGGCGTCATGGTCGATATCGAGCGCATCGTCGCCAACGCGCGTTTCGCGAAGGCCGCCGTGGACGTCGCGATGCACGACGCCTGGGGTCGTGCACTGGGTGTGCCGGTCGCGTCGCTGCTCGGCGGTGCCTTCCGCACCGGCGTCGACGTGCGCTGGGCGCTCGGCGCGGCTCCACTCGAGGAGATCGTCGAAGAGGTCACGCACAAGCGCGAGCAGCGCCTGAACTTCTCCTTCAAGCTCAAGATGGGTGCGCTCGACCCGGCGGTCGACACCGGCCGCGTCGTCAAGATCGTGGAAGCGTTCGGCGGCGAGGTCGGATTCAGCATCGACGTCAATGCCCGCTGGGACCGCTTCACCGCGTTGCGCCACGTCCCGCAACTCGTCGACGGTGGTGTCGAGCTCATCGAACAGCCCACTCCCGCAGACCAACTCGATGTTCTCGCCGAGATCAACCGCCGCGTCTCGGCGCCGGTGATGGCCGACGAATCCGTACAGACTCCGCACGACGCGTACGAAGTGGCCAAGCTCGGCGCCGCCGATGTCGTCGCCCTCAAGACCACCAAGTGCGGCGGGCTGCAGCGCAGCAAGCAGGTCGTCGCCGTCGCGAAGGCGGCAGGTCTGCGCTGCCACGGCGCGACCTCCATCGAAGGACCCATCGGCACCGCGGCGTCCATCCACTTCGCCTGCGCCGAACCGGGGATCGACTACGGCACCGAACTGTTCGGTCCGCAGCTGTTCGCCGTCGAACTTCTGCAGAAGCCGCTCGACTACTCCGAGGGTCAGGTGCACCTGCCCGAGGGGCCGGGTCTCGGCGTCGACCTCGACATGGACGTCGTGAAGAAGTACGCGCGCTCCTGATCCGCATTTTCGCCAGAACAGAAGAAGGAGAAATATCATGGCACTGTTCCACGTTCGGATGGATGTCGACATCCCCCGTGATCTCGACCCCGACGTGCGCGCCGAGACCGTCGCCAAGGAGAAGGCCTACAGTCAGGATCTGCAGCGCCAGGGCAAGTGGCGCGAGATCTGGCGGATCGTCGGCCAGTACAGCAACATCTCGATCTTCGATGTCGAGTCGGCGGACGAGCTGCACGAGATCCTGTGGAATCTGCCGCTGTTCCCCTACATGCACATCGAGATCATGCCGCTGACGAAGCACGGGTCCGACATCAAGTGACACCCGCGCGCACGGCCGTGGCTCATACTCGGAATATGAGCTTGCCCCTGCGCGACGTCTACGCCGAGCCGACCCTCGCCGACCTGATGCCCTCGGTGCTCTCGTCGGCGGGGGTCGCCGGTGAGAGCAATCGACTCGACCTGGCCCCGGCCGACCACACCGTCGTCCTGCTCGTCGACGGAATGGGATGGGAACTGCTGCAGCGCAACACGAAAGCAGCCCCGTACCTGACACAGGCGCCGGGGAGCCCGATGCGTGCCGGTTTCCCCACGACCACAGCGGTCAGCCTCGCCTCCCTCGGGACCGGGCTGCCGTCCGGTCTCCACGGCATCACCGGCTACCAGTCGTATGTCGACGAGATCGAAGCTCCGGTGAACTGGCTGCGCTGGACCCTCGCCGGAACCGCGATCGACCAGCGCGACGACCTCGTTCCGGAGACCGTGCAACCCCACCGGACGGTGTTCGAACGCGGTCGCGAGGCCGGCCTGACCGTCACGACCGTCGTGCCGAAGGCCTTCGAAGGGAGCGGTCTCACCCGCGCCGTGCTGCGCGGCGGCAATTTCGTCGGGGTCTCCGCCTACGGCGACCTGCTCGCCCAGGTCGTCGCCGCGGTGCGCACGGGCGACCGTAGTCTCGTCTATTGCTACATCGGGGAGGTCGACACGCTCGGGCACGTCTACGGGCCGGAGTCCGCGGCGTGGCTCGCGCAGCTCACGGTGGTCGACCGTTTCGTCGAACAGCTCGCCGGGGCGCTGCCGGACGGCACCCGTCTGCTCGTCACCGCCGACCACGGCATGGTCGACGCCTCCCGCGGTCGTCGCATCGACTTCGACCACACACCGGGTCTGGGTGAGGACGTCACCGTCATTGCCGGCGAGCCGCGATGTCGCCACATCTATACCGACCACGTCGGCCGGGTCCTCGACCGCTGGCGCAACGAACTCGGCGACCACGCGTGGGTCGGCACCCGCGACGACGCGTTCGCGGCGTGCCTGTTCGGATCCGATCCCGATCCGTCGCTGGCCAGGCGGATCGGCGACATCGTGGCTGTCGGACGAGGCGAATCGACGGTGATCCGCAGCGACGGGGAGCAGGTCATGTCCAACCTGCCCGGGCAGCACGGGGCGTTGACCGACGAGGAACTGCTCGTGCCGCTGCTGCGGATCGGGTGACCGGTATCCCTGCCGGGACTCGCGGGTGTCGGAACTCTCGATGCCCGAACCGTATCGGTCACATAGTGTGTGCACATGCGTACCGATGCGGTGACCTGGCACGACCGCAGCAGTAGGGTCGCGCTGATCCTCCTGTGGGCGGTCCGGATCCTCTTCAAGCCGATCCTGAGCCTCTGGCCGAGCAACGACTTCGGAATCGCCGTGCTCGGCCGGCTGTCGTGGGTGGTCGACAGGATCACGCCCACCCCGCGTGCCGTGCACGTCACGCAGACCGAACTCGGGGGAGTGCCCGGTGAGCGGATCATTTCCCCGAAGCCGGTCGACGACCCGCTCGAGGACGCCACCATCCTCTACTTCCACGGCGGTGGCTTCATCTTCTGCGGCCCGTCCACCCACCGTCAGCTGTGCGTGCAACTGGCACTGGACTCCGGTGCACCGGTGTACTCGATGGATTACCGGCAGGTGCCCGCGGTGCCGATCGCAGGTTCGGTGCAGGACGCGATGAACGCGTACACCGCACTGCTCGAGGTGGCCGACGACCCCACCCGCATCGTCGTCGGGGGCGATTCGGCCGGTGGTTATCTCGCGGCGAAGGTCGCCGAGCTCGCCGCGCGTCGCGGCATCCAGCGACCGGCAGCGGTGATCGGTTACTCGCCGCTGCTCAACCTCGATCTCGACAAGCACGATCCGAAGTACATGGCGAGGGACGCCTACCTACCCATCAAGGCCCTCGGGAAGATCCGTCCGCGCTGGTTCGCCGGGGAAGAAGCGATCGAGGGCG
>NZ_AJVB01000238.1:0-5902 GCF_000278445.1 Rhodococcus sp. R1101 | reverse complement strand
GCGAGCGAGCGACCACGGTGTTCCGCCGGAAGTGGAGACAGTCCCACGCGGCGTGGCCGAGCAACCCGAGTCCGACGGCCACTCCGGCCGGGACGGGGGCGAGCATCAGCGCAGCCACCGCGACGGCCCCGAATCCGAGCATGGCCACGGCCGACGGCCCGACGAGCATCGTCCGGCCGGCCGGGATGCGCGCGAGCCCGTAGACGGCGCCGGCGGCACCGAGAGCGACCATCACCCCTGTGACCGGCACCGGTATGCCGAAGGCGATGACGGCGACCTTGCCGATCCCGATCAGCACGACGGCGCCGAGGAACAACGGCCAGGCCGTACTGCGACGGCCCAGTACGGCCGCACCGAGATAGACGAGCGCCGCGCCGGTCAGGATCGCCGGGAAGTCGGTTCCCCCGTCCGCGAGGACGAAGGCGGCGAGGGCGACCGCGACGAGGCTCGGCCACCGGCGCAACACCCCTCGTAGCAGAACTTTCGGGCCGGCGCCCGCCGCAGGTCGATCGACGGGGACGGTGGTGATGCCGGAACTCGTCATGGCGATCCGCCTAAGTTGAACAGTGGTGTTCGATTTGTCGTCCAGCGTAACCTGAACACCGGTGTTCGACAAGAGGAGGATCCGTGACCACCGGTAAGACATCCCCCCGATCCGAAACCGTCCGACCGGGCTCCCCCCGCGTCAGGAAACGCGCGGACGCCGAACGGAACATCGAATCGATTCTCAAGGCCGCACGGATCTCTCTGAGCCGCAACCCCGACGCGAGCATCGGGGAGATCGCCGAGACCGCCGGCGTCGGTCGCGTCACGCTCTACGGCCACTTCCCCACTCGCGCAGAACTCGTCACGGCGGTGGTGCACCGCGCGCTCACCGAGGCGGAAGAGACCGTGGACCGGATCGACCTCACCGGCGACCCACGCGACGCCCTGCGCCGCCTGATCACCGGTTCGTGGTCGCTGACCGCGGACGCGGGGGCACTGCTCGCCGCCGCCGGACAAGTGCTGCCCGCCGAAGAGGTGCGTTCCGCACACGACGGCCTGCTCGCCCGCGTGACCGCCCTCATCGATCGCGGTCGAGCCGAGGGGGTCTTCCGCACCGACCTGCCGTCGCCCTGGCTGGCATCCGTTCTGCACAGCCTGGTCCATTGCGCCGCAGTCGAAGTCGCCGCCGGACGACTGTCGACGAAGGACGCCGCGGACTACATCGCCGCGACAGCCCTGTCGTCGTTCACCCCACCCGACTGACCGGCATCAGCGCGAGGCGATCACGCCGTCGACGTCCTGACGCTCGCGGAGCCGGTTCACCGTGTCGTGCAGATGCTCGTCGAGCAGTCGCCGCACATCGTCCCGGTCGGCGGTACGGATCGCGTCCCGGAGCACGACGTGCTCGTCCACCTGCACGTGCAGGTCGGGATAGGTGGTCTGCAACGCGCCGAGGCACATTCGCGTCTCGACGAGCAGGGTACGGGCAGCCCGTACGAGCCGCGGACTCTCCGCGCTCGACACGAGGATCTCGTGGAAGCGACGGTCGCCGTCCGAGACACCGGTGGCGTCCTCGCGCTCGGCGGCGGTGCGCATCTCGTCGATCGCAGGTTCGAGAGCCTTCCACGTCTGCTCGCGACGGCCGTTCAGCACCAGGTCGAGGGCGCCGCCCTCGATGACCCGGCGACTGCGGTAGATGTCGACGACGTCGTCGAAGGTGAGCTCGGTGACGAAGATCCCGCGATTGCGGATGCTGTAGAGCAGACCTTCGGACAACAACCGCTGCATGGCTTCTCGCAGCGGCCCCCGGGAGACCTGGAAGTGCGCCGCGAGTTCGGCTTCGCCCAGCTGCACGCCGGGGGCGAGCACACCCCGGACGATGGCCGACCTGATCTGCTCGGCGATGAGCTCGGCCGTGGACGGACGGGTGACAGGACGTAGATCTCCCAGATCACCGAGCACCATGATCGGTATCCTCCTCGAACAGCGAGCCCAGCTCCGGGCATCCCACTGTATATCCGGCGAGCTCCAGGCCGTGCCACACGGTGACCTGGTTGGCGGTGAGGACCGGCTTGCCGGTCTCCTTCTCGAGCTCCCGCACGATCCGCAGCGTGTGCATCGCGGTGTCGGGCACCAGCACCGCCTGGGCGTCGGGATGATCGTTGGTTCGCACGAATTCGAGCACCGCCTCCCCGGTCAGGGCGCCGACCTCGGCGGCGGTGTCGATGCCGGCATCCGCGAGCGACACGATGTCGATGCCGGCGTCCCCGAGGAAGGCGCCGAACAGGTCGGCGACGTCGCGCGGATAACTCGCCGCCACGGCCGTCCGGGTGATCCCGAGCGACCGGATCGCGGCGACGAACGCGATGCCGGTGCTCGTCGTGGGCACACCCCCGGCAGCCCGGGAGAGCCGCTCGATCTGAGTGCGTGCCCCCTCGGGCCCGTAGACGAAGCTGCCCGACGTGCACGCCCACACAAGGGCGTCGAGGCGCTCACCCGCGAACTGTGCCGCCCCTCCGGCGAGCCTGGCGGGGCTCCCCAGGTCGAGGAGTTCGGGAACGGCATGCAGGTCGGTGCCGTAGATGTGGGCGACGGGCAGGTTCACCCCCAGGAGTTCTGCGGCGAACGGATAGTCGTCCTCGGCGGCATGATCCGGATAGACGATCCCGACGGTCGGGCGGGCACGATGCATTCAGAACACTCCTCTCAACCACTTCCCCGGTCCGGTCATGGGCAGCTTCATCCGTCCCAGGCACGCCCAGATGGTGAGCTGGTTGGCCGTGAGAACCGGCTTGCCGAGTTCCCGCTCGAGCGGCGCGATCAGGTCGTAGGTCGGCAGGTTGGTGCAACTGACGAAGATCGCCTGGGCGTCCGGGGTGTCGGCCCCGATGATGTGCTCGGCGATGGTGCGGTAGTTGACCTTCCAGATGCCGCCGCCGAGCCCGAGATGTGACGACCGGACGACCTCGGTTCCGGCCTCCTCCAGGAAGCCGTGCAGCAGGTCGGTGAGTTCCCGGTCGTAGGGGGTGATCACCGAGATGCGGGTGAGGTCGAGCTTCCGGAGCGCTTCGAGGAGCGCCCCGGAGGTCGTCACCGCGCGCGAGGCACCCGCTTCGCAGATCGCGTCGCACAGGGCCTTCTCGTAGGTCACCCCGTTGACGAAACTTCCCGAGGTACAGAGGTACGCAACGACTTCCGGTTCCACCGAGAGGACGTCGCGGGTCGCGACCATCAGGTGCCGGCGGTCGGAGACCAGTTCGGCCATGGCACGGCTCACCGGCACCGGTTCGTAGGGGGTCCGAGCCAGGTGCAGACTGACCTCGAGCGGCGCCCATCGCCACAATTCTCGTTCCAGAGCGAGATCGAAGGGTGCGATCACACCGATGCCCCGCTGAGCCAGAGGACCTTCGAATTCGGGAATGTTCAGTTCCATACGGTCCCTCGGCTTCGTCGAGAGTTCCCTCAGCCTCGAGGATTGTTGACAATAATACGAGGCGCTCCTACGGTGTCAACGTGGATGCCGAGCCGGTCGTGACAGTGCTTCATGCCGAAGCCGTGCCGGACCGCGCGCGGATGACCCCGGTGGCCGAACACGCTGCGGTGCGCTATACCGACGCCGCCGGTCTGGCCGATGCGCTCGACGGTGCCGACATCCTGTTCGCGTACGACTTCCTCACCCATGCCCTGCCTGCGGCCTGGCATGCCGCGACATCCCTGCGATGGATCCACGTCGCCGCGGCCGGGGTCGACGCCCTCATGTTCCCCGAGTTGCGCGACAGCGATGTCGTCGTCACCAACTCCCGAGGCGTCTTCGACGGGGCCATCGCCGAATACGTACTCGCCCAGATCCTCTCGTTCGCCAAGGACATCCCCGAATCGCTGCGGCTCCAGCACGGGCACATCTGGAAGCACCGCGAATCCGAACGCATCGCCGGTCGCTCCGTGCTCGTCGTCGGCACCGGCCCGATCGGCCGTGCCATCGCGCGGCTGCTCTCCGCCGTGGGCATGACGGTCCACGGCTCCGGCCGACGGCCTCGCGACGACGACCCCGATTTCGGCAGCGTCACCGCGACCGCCGACCTTCCGGCCGCCGTCGCCGACGCCGATTTCGTCGTCGCCGCCGCGCCGCTCACGGAGCAGACCCGGCACCTGTTCGACGCCCGGATGTTCGCCGCGATGAAGCCGCAGGCCCGGTTCGTCAACGTCGGGCGTGGCGAACTCGTGCGCACCGACGACCTGGTCGAGGCACTGCGGGCCGGCACGATCTCCGGCGCCGCACTCGACGTGCTCGACGTCGAACCGCTCCCCGACGACCATCCGCTCTGGGACATGCCGAATGTCTCGATCACCCCGCACAATTCGGGAGATTTCGTCGGCTGGCGCGACGCGCTGGTGGACGTCTTCGTCGACAACTTCCACCGTCACCGCAGTGGCGAACCTCTTCGGAACGCGGTGGACAAGAAGCTGGGTTACGTGCCCGGCGCGTGAGAGTCGGCATCGTCCGACGAGAAGGAGGCACGATGGAGCCCACAGAGATGACCGCCGTCGAACTCGTGTCGGCCTTCTCCTCGGGCAAGTTGTCTCCCGTCGAGGTGACGCGAGCCGTGCTCGATCGGATCGCGGCGCACGACCGCGAGATCAACTCGTTCTGCCTCGTCGACGAGGAGAAGACCCTCGACCAGGCCCGTAGGTCCGAGGATCGGTGGCGGACCGGTTATTCGAAGGGTCTACTCGACGGGGTCCCCATCTCGATCAAGGACGTCTTCCTCACCGACGGATGGCCGACCCTGCGAGGTTCGCAGGCCGTCGACGAGAACCAGGATTGGAACGTCGACAGCCCGGTCGCGGCCCGGCTGCGGGAGGACGGGATGGTGTTGGTGGGCAAGACCACCACTCCGGAGATCGCATGGAAGGCGGTGACCGATTCGGCCCTGTACGGGGTGACCACGAACCCCGCCGATACGACGAAGACCGCCGGTGGCTCGTCCGGTGGCAGCGCGGCGGCGGTCGCGGCCGGCTTCGGTCCGTGCTCCGTCGGAACCGACGGTGGGGGCAGTATCCGCATCCCCGCATCGTTCTGCGGCGTCGTCGGATTCAAGCCCACCCACGGCCGGATCCCGATCTTCCCCGCCAGCCCGTTCGGGCCGCTCGCGCATGCCGGGCCGATCACCCGGACGGTCGAGGACGCGGCGCTGCTCACCGACATTCTCGCGCTGCCCGACCCCCGGGACCCGACTGCCCTCGCGCCACCCCTCGCGACCTTCCGCGGTGGCCTCCATCGTGAGGTGGTGGGGATGGACGTCGCCTACTCGAAGACCCTCGGATACGTCCACGTCGATCCCGAGGTGGGTGAGATCGTCGACCGGGCGGTCCACGTGCTCGACGAGGCGGGACTACGGGTGACCGCCGCCGATCCCGGTTTCACCGACCCGCTCGAAGCCTTCGAGAACCTCTGGGCGGCAGGCGCAGCCACGATGCTGAAGACCTTCCCCGAGGGCACGCGGGACAAGGTGGACCCCGGACTCGGACGCGTGTGGTCACACGGCGAACAACTCGGTGCCGTGGACTATCTCGAAGCCCGCGCGGTCGCGGCGGCGGTCGGCATCACGATGGGCATGTTCCACCAGAAGTTCAACGTTCTGCTCACCCCGACGGTGCCGATCCCCGCATTCGAGGCCGGCCACGACGTGCCGCCGGGTTCGTCGCTGACCTCGTGGCCGCAGTGGACCCCGTTCACCTATCCCTTCAATCTCACGCAGCAGCCGGCCATCAGCATTCCCGTGGGCACCACTTCGGCGGGTCTGCCCGTGGGTCTGCAGATCGTCGGGCCGCGGCACTCGGACGACCTGCTGCTCGCGGTGGCGAGATTCGCCGAGCACGCACTGAGCTGACCCGCCGAACGGCACCGCACATCGCG
>NZ_AJVB01000237.1:0-5923 GCF_000278445.1 Rhodococcus sp. R1101 | reverse complement strand
GCCGATCTCGGCGTCGACGCGTCCACGATCCGTCGAGATCTCGATGTGCTCGCCCGCGAAGGGAAGGTCGAACGCACGCACGGGGGTGCCCGAGCGGTCGAGGGCGCGGGTCTCGAGGTGCCGTACGCGCTCAAGAAGGACGTGCGTCGCGAGGAGAAAGCGGCCATCGCAGCGGTTGCGTCCGCCATGGTGTCGGACGGCGACAGTGTGGTGCTCGACAGCGGATCCACCACGTACGAGGTGGCCGTGGCACTGCGGCACAAGGCGTCGCTGACGGTACTCACCAACGACCTGCGTATCGCGAAATACGTTGCGGCATTCCCGGATGTCCGGCTTCTCGTGTCCGGGGGCGAACTCCTCGGCTCGGTGTACACCCTGGTCGGGGACCACGCCGTGCGGTTCCTCTCGGACTATTCGGCCGACTGGGCGTTCCTCGGCGCCGACGCCGTGCACCCCACCGCCGGCGTCACGAACACCAACACGCTGGAGATCCCGATCAAACGGGCGATGATCCGGTCGGCCGAGAAGACGATCGTGGTGACGGACCATTCGAAGTTCGGAGAGCGTGCGCTCGCCCGGGTCGCGAGCCTCGACGAGATCACGTCCATCGTCACCGACGACGATCTCGACGAGGAGCATCGCGCACCCTACGGCGACCGGCTCGTCATCGCCCCGAAGTCTTGACATACAACCATTCGGTTGTACATTTGGAGATGTGAGCGGAGACGACGAGGACCGGGCCGACGCCCTGTTCCATGCGCTTTCCGACCGGACCCGGCGCGACATCATGCGACGCGTCCTGGCCGGCGAACACTCGGTGTCCGCTCTCTCGGCGAAGTACGACATGTCCTTCGCCGCAGTACAGAAGCACGTCGCCGTGCTGGAGAAGGCCGGCCTGCTCGTGAAGCGACGCAGCGGTCGCGAGCAGTTGGCCAGTGGTGACGTGATGGCAGTGCGGTCGGTGACGTCCATGCTCACCGAGCTGGAGCAGGTCTGGCGCGGTCGCATCGCGCGCATCGACGAACTCATCGCATCCGAATCCTCCGAGGAAGGCTGAGAAATGCCTGTAACCGACGTCCGGCACGACCGCGACAAGCTGACCCTGACCATCACCGCCGAGTTCGCCGCCCCGGTGTCCCGCATCTGGCAGGTCTACGCCGATCCCCGTCAACTGGAGAAGATCTGGGGACCCCCGACCTTCCCCGCGACGGTGGTCGACCACAATCTGAAGCCCGGCACCCGCACCACCTACTACATGACCGGTCCCGACGGCGAGAAGTACGCCGGCTATTGGAATATCACGGCCGTCGACGAACCGACGAGTTTCTCGTTCCTCGACGGTTTCGCGGAGCCGGACTTCACCCCGAAGCCGGAACTGCCCGTCTCACGGAGCATCTACAACTTCGAAGAGTTCGAAGGCGGCACGCGCGCAATCTATGTCAGCACCTACGAGAGCGCCGAAGCACTCCAGCAGGTACTGGACATGGGCGTGGTCGAGGGTGCTTCGTCCGCCATCAACCAGATCGACGACCTGGTGGCCACCTAGCAGAATCGAAAAGCCGACGGCCCCCTGCTCTTTCCGGATGAAACGAACCGGAGACAGGGGGCGTCGGAAGCCTTGCCGTCAGTGCGACGGAGATCGGGTCGGGCGACGGAGGATCAGAGATTCCAGTCGCCCAGACCGTCCCAGCCGTTGAGGGTTCCGCCGGCGGTGTTCTGCACGATCACCGGGTCGCCCTTCTTCGCGTTCTCGAAGAACCACTTTCCGTCCTCGGTGCTCACGTTGAGGCAGCCGTGGCTGACGTTGGTGTTGCCCTGCGCGCCGACCGACCACGGAGCGGCATGAAGGAAGATTCCGCTGTTGGACATCCGCGTCGCGTACTCGACGTAGGTGCGGTAGCCCTCCGGGCTGTCGACAGGAACTCCGTAGGTCGACGAGTCCATGTACATGTCGCGGTACTTCTCACCGACGATGTAGGTGCCGTTCGGGGTGTCGTGACCGGGCTTGCCGAAGGACGTCGGCATGGTGCGGACGACCTCACCGTTGCGGGTGACGGTGATGGTCTTGGTGTTGTCGTCCGCCACCGTCACCAGGGCGTCGCCGATGGTGAACGACGACTGCGCGTCGCCGGCCTTCACGGTGACCGCGGTGTTCGCGGGCCAGAACTCGAACGGCTTCCACCGGACCTGCGTGTTCGACGCCCAGTAGAAGTGCCCGTCGACGGGCGGCTGCGAGGTGATGCGGATGGCACGTTCGGCGGCTGCACGATCTCCGACGGCCTCGTCGAACCGGATGATGATCGGCTGTGCGACACCCACCGTCTCCCCGTTCGACGGGTTGACGGACGGAGCGGAGAACGGCACGGCCGGCTCGGGAGCGAGCTGCGGCGGCGTCACCCCGGGCGGGGTGAGTCCTTCGATCAGCTCCTGGACACTCGGGACCTCGGGCCCACCGGGCCACAGCGGTGCCGCGCTCGCAGGGCCGGCGGTGGCCAGCGCCACGGCGGCTGCGCCCACGAATGCAGCACCGATCCGCGCGGATCGGCGGCCCGTGCGGCGACGGTTCGACAAAGCTTGCTTTTCGAACATTCCACAACCCATCGTTCAGCGTTGCGCCGCGTCCTCTTTCCCCTCCGCGGCGCGCTCGTACCCGTTCATTAGATACAGGACGATAACGAGGGAGCAATTCGAGAGCGCTCGGTTCGGTGTCTACCCAGGTCGGTGGATCACACGGTGTACTTCGTATCCGCACGACCCCGGCGTGTCGCGCGTGTTCGATCACCTCGAAAATGGGGCATTGTCAGTGTATGGACGACACGGGCTCTCGCGACGACGCGGCATGGAACTACCGGGAGCGCGGTGAAACCGAGACCCAGCGACTCGACCGCAACTGGAACCACCTGCTGCAGGAACTGCGCGTCGTACAGACGGGTGTTCAGCTCCTGACCGGATTCCTGCTCACGTTGCCGTTCCAGCAGCGATTCGAGGAGCTGTCGGACGCGCAGAAGGTGATCTATCTGGTCACGGTCGCACTCTCGGTGACCGCGGTGATCTTGCTGGTCGCGCCTGTCGGACTGCACCGGCTGCTGTTCCGGCAGCATGCCCTGGCCACACTCGTCGCGACCGGACAACGACTGGCGATCGCAGGTATCACCGTCCTGGGACTGGCCATCGTCGGTGTCGTCCTGCTGATCTTCGGCTTCGTCGCAAATATGCCCGCCGGAATAGTCGCCGCTGCCGTCGCGCTGGTGATGTTCTTCGGTTTCTGGATACTGCCGTCGTTGCAGAACCGTCACGATATCGACGATGCCCGGCCACCACACGGCGGATGACACCCTGCCGCGGCACGGGCCGGTTTCCGGAATCCACAGCAGGGCAGCAGTTTTCCATATTTCCCGTTTCGGTTCAGACCAGTTCGGGGACGTGCAGATGCGCGATGGCGAGCTCGAACTCACCGGTATCGAGCACCTTCGCGTCTGCCGCGTGAGTCACCTCGGCCCGGATGGCGTCGATGCGGTCTCCGTTGCTCTCCATCGCCTGTGCGTTGTCGAAAGTCAACGACGACACCCCGCGGCCGGTGGCGCGGTCGAGCATCAGACTGGCACTGCAGAAGCCCTCCAGTTCCTCCATCCTCGGCAACGCTGCCATCTTCCACATGTCCACTCCGCGATCGAGTCGGGCCGGTTCGAGTTCGACCCAGGTGACACGGCAGCAGGCTCCACGAGTCGCATGATGATCGCGATGCATCACGGCGATCTCCCATTGCGACACCTCCGTCGCAGCATGGAACATCCGGGCCGCCTCGTCCCGGAGCATGCGGACCAGGCCTTCGCTGGAGCGCAACACGTCCTCGTCCCGCCATGAACTGGTGGCGATGCAGCGGCCCGAGCCGCGATCGATCAGCAGGGACAGTCCCAGGCAGCCGTCGATGTCCGCCAGCGCCGGCATGACGATGTCACGTACGTGTTTGATCCCGGAGTCGATGTACGACGGATGGGCGTGAATGGTGGTCGAGCGTGCAAACACGATCGGCACCCCCTCTCCTCGGGGCGGCGCCGACACGGCGTCGCCGGTCGTTTCCCGTGTTCCACACTGCTCCCCTGCGCCGCCGTAAGCAATAGGGCATCGTCGGCGGCGCGAGCCGATGACGAGGTGATGTCGCAGGGTCATCGCCCCGAGCGGACCGACATCCGCGACGTTCTGCGGTTACTGCTTCTTCCGCCCCTCCGTCTGCGATCCTCGAATGGTGGCGGATTCGATCCGCATAGACCGCATCGGCCCCGGCGACCTGACCGAACTCGCCTCCGACGTCGAGCCGGTGCCTCTGCACGTCGGTGCCGTGATCTTCTTCCCCGGCGAGGGTGGCTCGGATCCGGCGACTCTGCGGGCCGCGTTCGCCGAGCGGCTCTCCGGCATCCGACGGCTGCGGCAACGCCTGATCCGACCCGCACCCGGACTCGGACGGCCTTACTGGTTCGACGACGACCACTTCGACATCGATGCTCACCTGTCACAGGTGCGGTGCCCGGCCGCCGGTGACCGGGACGCCGCCATCGCACTCGCCGTGGAGACCCTCACCCGCCCCCTGCCTCGGTCCCGGCCGCTGTGGCGCGCGCTCCTCGTCACCGACATCGAGGATCCGCACGGACACACGGCGACGGTGATGGTCCTGCACCATGTCCTGGCCGACGGGATCGGCGGTCTGGCGATCCTCGCGCATCTCGTCGACGGCGGGGACAGTGCAGCATCCAGGTACGAAGATGCTCCCCCTTCTACGAGTCCGCGAACGGGAGAACTCCTCGTCGACAACGTGATCGGGCGTCTGCACAGTGTGCGGCGAGTTCCGCAGGCCCTCGCTCGTCTTCCCGATGCGTGGGCGGAGCTCGGACGGGGTTCCGGCAGACGTGCTCCTCGATGTTCGTTCAATACGCCCACCGGTGTTCGCCGTGCGTTCAGGACGGTCGAGGTGGATCTGGACACCGTCCGTCGGACGGGACGACGACGGCACGCGACCGTCAACGATGTGCTGCTGGTCGCGGTCGGTGGTGCCCTGGCCACAGTCCTGCACGCGCGCGGCGAGTTCCCGTCCGAATTGGTCGTCTCGGTACCGGTGTCCGCCCGCACCGCGACCACGCGTGGGCAATTGGGAAATCGGGTGGGCGTCATGCCCGTCCGCGTGCCGCTGGACGGAACCCCGCACCAGCGGCTGGTTTCCGTCTCCCGCCGTACCCGCGCCCAGAAGTCGAGCGTGCGAGGTCTGTCTGCTGCGCTGATGGGCCCGCTCTTCCGGATTCTCGCTGCCGTCGGGATGTTCCGCTGGTTCGTGAACCGCCAGCATCTGGTCAATACCTTTCTGTCCGACCTGCCCGGCCCGTCGTCGGCCGTTGCCGTCGCCGGGGCGCCGGTCACCTCGATCGTTCCGATGATCGTCGGTACGGGAAACATCGGAGTCGCCTTCGTGGCACTGTCGTATGCCGGCACACTGACCGTGACGATCACCGTCGATCCCGATCTCGTCCCGGAGATCGACGCCCTCGAAGATGCGCTGCGCGAACAGTTCCACGCGATCATCGCTTCCGGAGGGGGATCCGCGCAGTAGGTCGTCACCGCAATTCACAATGCGGTTCGCGCACGGCGGCGTTCCGGCCTGTGCAGCGGACAACGCACTCACTGTCGCTGCCGGCACGGCTCTCGGCCCTTCGATCGTGACGACGGGCCTGACCCCGACTATCTGCGGCTCGCGAGCGGTGCGCTCCTGCATGCGGTCGCCACTGTGGTCAGCGGTAGCAGGAAGCTGGTCAGTCGTGTTGCGGCCCCAGCTCTACGATGCGGCCCGCGATGGTCGCCACCGGCACATTCGATTCCTGCGACAGAGTCACCATCATCGCGAAGGCGCGATCGGCGCTCACAGCGAAACGTTCCA
>NZ_AJVB01000236.1:0-5935 GCF_000278445.1 Rhodococcus sp. R1101 | reverse complement strand
GGAGGGAAGTAAGGACATGCCCGCGCCGAAGTTGCTCTATCTGCCGCCTCCCGTTGCCGAGGAGTGGGATTGGCAGATGGACGCGGCTTGTCGCGACGCGGACGGCTCGTTGTTCTTCCACCCGGACAACGAACGGGGCGACGCGAGGGAGAACCGCATGGCCTCGGCCAAGAAGGTGTGCGCTCGTTGTCCGGTGCGGCAGAAGTGCTTGCAGTACGCCGTCGATTCCGGTGAACGCTACGGGATCTGGGGCGGGCTCACGGAGGACGAACGCGCCCGGGTGAGAAGGGTCCGCCGGCGCCACACCGGCCGGTGACACCGAGCGTCGTCACCTGTCCGCGACGACTCGTCCGATGACCCGGGCGGCCTCTCGGAAGGCCGCCGGATTCGGGCCGGCGAAGTTGAGCCGGAGGTATTGTCCGGTGGGTTCTGTCGGGAACCACTCGTCGCCCGCCGCGACGAGCACCCCGGCGGCCTCGCAGTCGCGGGCGACCGCCTGGGCGTCGGCGTCGTCGGGGAGCCTGCCCCACAGGTTGAGCCCACCGGGCGGTAGTCCGTCGAATTCCACCTCGGGTGCGTGCTCACGGAGTTCGTTCGCGAGGAGGTTGCGGCGGGATTCGAGTTCGCGACGGACTGCCCGCAGGTGGGTCTGCCACGCGGGTTGGGTGACGACGTCGATCGCGACGGTCTGGAGAACGCCGCTCACGTAGACGGATTCGGCCTGCACGTCGGCGAGGATGCGTTCGCGAGCGGGTCCTCGCGCCACGATCGCCGCGACCCGCACCGACGGTGCGACGCTCTTGGTCAGCGAGCGGATGTAGACGACGTGGCCGGAGTCGTCGCGTGCGAACAGTGGAACGGACGGGGTGGAGATCCCGAAGTCGTGGGCCCAGTCGTCCTCGATGACGAACGCTCCCGCATCGCGCACCACGTCGAGCACCCGCTCGCCGATCGACGACGACCATTGCGACCCTGTGGGATTCGCGAAGTTCGGTTGCGCGTAGAAGGCGCGCGCCCGGGTCCGGTCGAACGCGCGGGCCACTTCGTCGGGATCGGGTCCGTTGGGACCGCTCGAGACGGGCACGAGTTGTACACCCGCCTTCGTGGCGGCGAGGATCGCTCCCCAATAGGTAGGTGACTCCACCACGAGGGGATTGCCGGCGCCGACGAGTGCGCGGAAGATCGAACCGAGGCCGCTCTGGCTGCCGGGTGTGATGATCACGTCGCCCGCGAACGGTGGCGCGGTGCGCGCGTTCGTCGCTTCCGTCAGTTCCGTGGCGAACCATGCCTGCAGTTCGGGAAGTCCTGCGGCAGGGGTCCGTTCGACGGCGGCATTGCTGCGGGAAGCCCGCGAATACGCTCCGCGGACGAGACGTTCGGGAAGCAGTGTGCGGTCGGGGTAACCGGAGTGGAGCGCAACCACGTCGTTGGCCACCGCCCGCAGGGCAGCAGAGGCGCGGGCAAGCGGGGGAGCCGTTCCGAGCGCTTCGGTCTGCCAACTGTGATCGATCGTGTTCGACATGCGGATCTGCCGTACGAAGGTGCCGACACCGGAACGGCTCTCCACGAGCCCCCGCGCCTGGAGCGTTCGCAGTGCCTTCTGCACCGTGACGGGACTGACGCCGTACTGCGCGACGAGCGACCTCGTCGAGGGCAGTCGGGCACCGGGCGCAGCGGTGGCGAGCCACCGGGTCAGTTCCGCGACGAGTTGCGAACTGCTACTGTTCGACATGAGAGTACAGAGTAGCGCTATCATTTCGGACCGGCCAGTGCTATCCCCCGATCCTCGCGGGCTGGCCTGGGGTCTTCTCGGCGTCGCAGGCTTCTCCCTGACAGTGCCGCTGACCCGAATCGCCGTCGAGGGCGGGGTGATGTCACCGCTGTTCGTCGCCGCCGGTCGTGCGGTCGTCGCAGCGGTTCTCGCCGCTCTCGCGCTCGCGTTCACGGGACAACGACTCCCGAACGGACATCAGTGGGGCAGAATCGCCGTCGTCGCGGGCGGCGTGGTGATCGGATTTCCCCTGCTCACCTCGTACGCCTTGACCACGGCACCGGCGAACCGCAGCGCGATCGTCATCGCAATCCTCCCCGCAGCGACCGCGGTGGTCGCGGTACTGCGTGCCCGCGAACGGCCCCCGGCGCCGTTCTGGGTCGCGGCAACTGCGGGGACGCTCGCCGTCATGGTCTTTGCCGGCCTACGCGATGGAGGCTTCGAGGGCTTCGGCCGAGCCGATCTGCTGTTGCTCGGTGCGGTGGTGGCCGCCGCTCTCGGCTACGCCGAAGGCGGTCTGCTGGCACGGGAGATCGGTGCGTGGCAGACGATCTCGTGGGCACTGGTTCTGGCGTCGCCGCTCATGGTGTCACTCACCCTCGTCTCGTTCACCGCCGGGCTGCCGCAAGGCGGTGTGACGCACTGGGCGTCGTTCGCGTATCTCGGCGTCGTCAGCATGTTCCTCGGCTTCTTCGCGTGGTATCGAGGTCTGGCGATCGGGCCGATGGCGCGGGTCGGTCAGGTTCAGCTCACCCAGCCGATCATGACGGTCGGCTGGGCCGCGTGGCTGCTGGGAGAACCGCTGACCTGGGCGGTCGTTGCGGGCGGTGCCGCCGTCGTGCTGTGTGCCGGCACCGCCGTTCGCGTCCGCCGCACCTGAGGTGCGTCAATCCTTGCCGAGGACGAAGTCCCATCGCGAATTCCGAAGTGGACAGCGACATTCCGTACTGCGACAGCGTGTACGAGGGGTGGACGCCGGCTGGTGGGGGCATGTCGACCGTGCACTGTTCCCGTCAGCATCGGGTGCACGTCGAGACAGGCGAGGAGGGCGTTCCGCAACTCGGTCACGAACCGAGCGTAAGTGAGGTCCTCCCATCAAAGAATGAGGTTCTCTCCCTACGCGGTGAATCCCTGCGAGCAGAAGTCCCAGACCTCGTCGGCCGTGATGGGACGGTTCGTGCTGTCGTCGCCCCCGTTGGACTGAGCGATGAACATCACGGTCTGCATCGTCATGAGGGCCATCCGTTTCGGGTTCAACCCTTCGCGCAGGCTGCCCTCGGCATCGACCTTCTCCATCAGTTCTGTGAACAGCGCAAGCATGGAGGCGTGCGCGACCTTCACCTCTGCAGGATGCGTGAGCAGCAGCTGCGCCGCGAAGTCGGTGAACAGCGGTCGCTGAGCCGTGGGATCGGGCCGGGACGACTCGAACAGCAACTTCACCGCGACACGCAGCTGGTCGAGAGGGGCCTTCTCGCCGGCGGCAGCGGCGCGGATCTGGTCGGCAGAGCGGCTCAAGGCGTCCTCGAAGAGGGCGAGCAGCAGCTCGTGCTTACCGTCGAACTGCAGGTAGAAGCTGCGAAGCGACTGCTTGGAGCGGTCGACGACCTCCTGGACCGTGAAGTCGGTGCTGCCTTTTTCCGTGATGATCGCCTGCGCGGCGTCGAGGAAGCGCTGAACGCGCTGCTCGGCGCGCAGTTTGGCTGTCCGGAGGGAGCGCTCGACTGCGCGTTGCTTCCAGGCCGGTTCTTCGCTGGGGCCCGTCACTGCCGGGATCGCCCTGTGTCGCGGGGGGTGGACATAGGAGCACTGTACCGGAGCGTAGGGGCGCACAACGGGATCGACCTCCCGTTCCTGCACCGATACGAGGATCGTCCTCTCCCTTACAGAGAGTGTTATTCTGACGCGCGTACCGGGCTCGGCGCCGGGAAAGGAGGCAGTCGGACGGTACGCGGCGGCGACCACCTCGTCGTCCACAGCCGGAAGGTCTGGACCTGCATCTCTGGGCGCGTGGGGTATTCGATACCGGAATCGTCGTTCGCTGCGTCAATTTCGGTAGCGGACGACGATTCCGGTCGCGGAGGGACAGCCCCGAAACGTGTGTGTCGGACGTGATTTTCCCGATCGGATCGTGGAGTGAATCACGTTGTCCCCTGTACGGACGTGCACCGGAACGAAGTATTGGAAGGAAGGTTCTCTTCTGAAAGAATAAAATTCCGGACGAGATCGAAGGAGCACCATGACGCCCGACGAGCTGTGCGACAAGTACGCCATCACCGAACTCCTCTACCGCTATGCGACGGCGGTGGACACCAAGGACTGGAAGAAGATGACGTCGGTCTTCACCGAGGACGCCCATCTGGACTACAGCTCCGTGGGTTTTTCGCCCGGACCGAGGGACGACGTGCTGGCGCAGTTGCAGAAGGCACTGTCGTACCTGCCGATGTCGCAGCATTTCATCACCAACGTCGAGGTCGATCTCGACGGCGACCGGGCGACGGTGCGAGCGATGTTCTACAACCCGATGCAACTCCCCGGCGTCGACGGCCTGACCTATTGCGGGGGCAACTATCACCACGAGGTCGTGCGAACGGAAGACGGCTGGAAGAGTTGCCGCCTCACCGAAGAGAGCCTGTGGTTCTCCAACCATCCCGACCCGGCGAAGAACCAGGTGCGCTGATTGCCGATCGTCGACCGGGGTAACCGACCGACATGGACCAGTCGGAAGCCCCGTTGCTCGATGCTCTCGCGCAGTACCACCGGCTCGACCGATACGGCTACTCCCCGCCGGGACACCGGCAGGGCCGCGGCGTGGACGACCGAGTAGCGCACGTGCTCGGAAGGGATCCCTTCCGAGCGGATGTCCTCGCTTCGGGCGGTCTCGACGATCGGCTGTCGCGCAACGGTTATCTCAGCAGAGCCGAAGAACTCATGGCCGAAGCGGTCGGAGCCGAGCAGGCCTTCTTCTCGACCTGCGGCAGTTCGTTGTCGGTCAAGGCTGCCATGATGGCGGTCGCCGGCAACGATCCCGGAGGGTTGCTGCTCGGCCGCGACTCGCACAAGTCGATTGTCGCCGGACTGATCTTCAGTGGTGTCACCCCGCGCTGGATCACCCCGCGGTGGGACGAGGAGATGCACTTCTCCCATCCGCCGTCGCCACAACAGGTTCGTCGGATGTGGGACGAGTACCCCGACGCAGCAGGGGCGCTGATCGTCAGTCCCAGCCCCTACGGGACGTGCGCCGACATCGGGGGTATCGCCGATGTCTGCCACGAACGTGGCAAGCCGCTCATCGTCGACGAAGCGTGGGGAGCGCACCTGCCCTTCCATGACGACCTGCCGACCTGGGCGATGGACGCCGGAGCCGATGTCTGCGTGGTGAGTGTGCACAAGATGGGTGCCGGTTTCGAGCAGGGCTCGGTGTACCACGTCCAGGGCGATCTGGTCGACGCGGCGCACCTCTCGGCGTGCGCCGACCTCCTCATGACCACCAGCCCGAACGTGCTGATCTACTCGGCGATCGACGGATGGCGACGCCAGATGGTCGAGCACGGCACCGAATTGCTCGACAAGGCTCTCGACCTGGCCCGGAGCACTCGGGCAAGGATCCGAGGGATCGACGGGATCGCGGTCCTCGACGACCGGCTGCTCGGCGACGAGGCCTCGCACGACCTGGACCGGATGCAGATCCTCATGGACCTCGACGAACTCGGGGTCTCCGGATATCAGTGTGCCGACTGGTTGCGCGAACATTGCCATGTCGACGTCGGCATGACCGATCACCGCAGGATCCTCGCCACGATGTCCATGGCCGACGACGAGGACACCGCCGATCGGCTCGTCGAATCACTCGAGGCGTTGTCCCGGGCGGCGGAGTCCTTCGATGCGCCGCCGCGGATCGATCTGCCGAGTCCGGACGAACTGCAGCTCGAATCCGTGATGTCCCCGCGTGACGCGTTCTTCGGCCGGACCGAGATGGTGCCGGCAGACCGCGCTGCCGGCCGCATCGCGGCGGAACAGCTCACCCCGTATCCGCCGGGCATCCCCGCGGTGGTGCCGGGCGAGCGACTCGACCGGGCGGTCGTGGACTATCTCCGCAGCGGTGTGGGCGCCGGGATGAACGTGCCCGACGCGACCGACGGTGCCCTCGACGAGTTCCGGGTGGTC
>NZ_AJVB01000235.1:0-5942 GCF_000278445.1 Rhodococcus sp. R1101 | reverse complement strand
TTCCGGTCGCGTCGACGAACGAATCGGTCAGCGCGATCCGGGCGGTGACCCGGCCCCCCGCATCGCCGACAACCCGGACCACGGCGTCGACGTCCTCGGGTGCGGCGTCCGGGGTGGTCACCAGGAGGATCGTGCGGCCGAGGAGCTCGTCGCGCACGATGCGCGGGCCGACGGTGGAGTCGAAACCGTCGCCGGCGAGCAGTTGCGCCTCGAGCCGGCTGCTGTGGTCCTCGGCCTGCTGGACCTCCCGGCGCAGCTCCGCCTTGTCGTCACGCAGGCCGGTGACGACGCTGTCGGCCAGCAGCCCGGAGCCGAGCACGATCCCGACCGCCAGGGCCAGGAACACCGCCACCAGGGAAACGACGTGATGGCGCATCGAGATCACGCGCGCAGACCCCGAATCCACTCGACGGCGTTCTCCCACCACTGCCGGGCGAGTTCGACCACGTCGCCCCCGAGGTTGGACACCGCGAGCGCGGCGATCACGGCGATCAGGGCCGCGAAGACGAGCAGGGCGATCACCCCACCCGAGACCCGGCTGCGATAGAGGGTGGCCACGGCCTTCGCATCGACGAGTTTCGGGCCGACCTTCAGGCGGGTCATCACCGCCGACGGATTCGTGTCGCGGCGACCGTGGTCGAAGAATTCATCGAGCGAGACGGTGCTGCCGACGGTCACCACCAGCGCCGCGCCGTGATGCTCGACGAGCAGCAACGCCAGGTCGGTGGGGGTGCCGACGGCAGGGAAGGTCATCGCGCCGATGCCGAGATCCTGAATGCGCTCGAGGCCCCGGGCGTGGCCGTCCGGGTCGGCGGGCAGCACCACTTCGGCTCCGGACTTGAGGGTGGAGGTACCGATCTCGTCGGGATCCCCGACGATCAGGTCGGGACGGTAGCCCGCCTTGGTGAGGCTGTCGGCGCCGGGACCGACACCCACCAGGATCGGCGAGTACTCCTTGATGAACGGCTTGAGGTCCTTGAGGTCCTGCACGTGCCCGGGACCGTCGGAGACGACGACCACGTGCCGGTCGCGCAGGTCGAGGTCGATGTCGGGGATACCGACGCCGTCGATGAGCAGCGGGCTCTCCGAGCGGATGAACTCGATGGTGTTGCCCGAGAACGCCTCGAGGTGGTCGACGAGCCCGGTCCGGGCCTCGATCATGCGGTCGGAGATCTCGATGTCGGTCTGCTCGTCGCCCTCGATGAGCAGCTTCTCCCCCGCATACACCCCGCCTTCGTGCACCCGGACCTTCGCACCGTCCTTGATCTTCTTGAAGACCTCGGTGCCGACGTTGTCCACCAGCACGATGTCGTGCGCGACGATCACTTCGGGGCCGAGATTCGGGTACCGGCCCGAGATCGACGGGGACGCGTTGATCACCGCGGTGACACCCGCCTCGACGAGCGCGTCGGCGGTGACGCGATCGAGGTCGACGGCGTCGAGGACGACCACGTCGCCGGGACCGATCCGGCGCAGCAGCTTCGCGGTGTTCCTGTCGACCCGGGCAATGCCACTCACTCCGGGCAACGTTTCGTTGTTACGGGACAGCAGCGCCGGCATCTTCATGGAAGAGATGATGCGCCGGTATACGAGTGAGGTTGTGGAGGCGCGCCGGGAGGCGTGTGAACATCGACCCGGCGCTCCGGCGGTTCAGCCGGTGCGCTCGGCGTGGGCGACGGCGAGCAACTCTTCGGCGTGCGCACGCCCGGTTTCGGTGTCGTCGAGCCCGGCGAGCATGCGGGCCAGTTCGGTGACCCGCTCCTCCTCGCCGAGGGTACGCACCCCGCTGCTGATCACCCCGGCCCGGTCGTCGACCTTGTCGACGACGAGGTGGGTGTCGGCGAACGCCGCGACCTGCGGCAGGTGCGTGACCACGATGACCTGATGGGTGCGCGACAGGCGTGCGAGACGCCGACCGATCTCGACGGCGGCGCGGCCACCGACCCCGGCGTCGACCTCGTCGAAAACCATGGTGGCGCCGCGCTCGGAGCCGGCGAGCACCACTTCGAGGGCGAGCATGACGCGGGAGAGCTCACCGCCGGAAGCGCTGCGGGCGAGCGGGCGGGCCGGGGCGTCGCTGTGCGGGGCGAGCCGGAACTCCACCTCGTCGATCCCCGATTCGCCGGCGTGCAGCAGCCGGTCGCCGACCTGCAACGGTGCCGTGTCGCTCGCGGTCGCCGCGCGGTCGGCGATGTGCACGTCGAGGACGGCGCGCCCCATCGCGAGACCCGACAGTTCCTTGCTCACGGCCTTCGCCAGCTTGCCGGCGACCTTGTGCCGTGCCGTCGACAGAGCGGTGGCGGCTTCGGCGGTGGCGGCCGCTTCGGCCTCGACCTCGGCGGCAAGCTTGTCGATGGCCTCGGCGGAGACATCCAGACCGGACAGGCGCTCGCGGGCCTCGCGGGCCCATTCGAGCACTCCGTCGATGTCGGCGGCGTACTTACGGGTGAGGTTCTTCAGTTCCGCCTGCCGGTTGAGGAGCGTTTCGAGAGCGCTCGGGTCGGACGGCAGGTCGGACAGATAACCGGAGATGTCGGCGGTGACGTCGGTGACCACCGCGATCGCTTCACCGAGGCGGGGGCCGAGCTCACGCAGAGCGGGATCGTCGCTGCCTTCGAGCCGGGCGCGGGCCTCGCCGAGCAGGTCGAGCGCCGCAGAGTACGCGTCGGCATCGCCGTTGTCGTCGCCCGCGAGGGCGTCGTGCGCGACGGTGGCCGCCTCGCGCAGCGAGTCGAGATCGGACAGGCGCCGCACCTCGTCGACGATGCGGGTGTCCTCCCCCGGTTCGGGTGCGGCGCGGTCGATCTCGTCGAGCCCGAAGTGCAATCGGTCGGCCTCCTGCGCGAGTTCGCGTGACCGCTCGGTGCGTTCCTGCAGCTCGGCTCGGGCCTCGAGCCAGCGCCGCCGCCGCGTGCGGTAACGCTCGAGCAGACCGGCGACGGTCTTGCCCCCGAACCGGTCGAGCGCGGCGCGCTGTTCGTCGGGGCGCAGCAGCCGCAGCTGGTCGTTCTGCCCGTGCACGGTCAGCAGCGGGCCGGTGAAGTCCGACAGCACCCCCACCGGCACACTGCGCCCGCCGAGATGGGCGCGGGAGCGGCCGTCGCTGCCGACGGTGCGCACGGCGATGATGCTGCCGTCCTCGTCGCGCTGGGCGCCGGTGGCCTCGAGCAGCTCGGCGATCTGCCGTTCGATGTGGCTGGGCGCCGGTTCGATCTCGAAACGCCCCTCCACCACGGCACGGCTCGCTCCGACCCGCACCCGGGACGGGTCGGCGCGCACCCCGGAGAGCAGGTGCAGGCTCGTCACGACCATCGTCTTACCGGCACCGGTCTCGCCGGTGAGCACAGTCAGACCCCCGTGGAAGCGTGCGTACGCCTCGGAGATCACACCCAGGTTGTCGATCCGGATCTCTGCGAGCATCAGAGTTTCCTTCCCCGCCAGCCCTTCACCGGAAGTTCGAACTTGCGCACCATCCGATCGGCGAACGGTGCCGAATCCAGCCGCACCCAGCGGACCGGATCGCATCCTCGCACGACTTCGAGCCGCGCACCGGCCGGGACGTCCAGGATTCGGCGGCCGTCGCAGAAGACCACCCCGTCGTGCCCACCGGCGAGGGTCTCGACGGCGATGATCGACTCGGGGCTGGTCACCAGCGGGCGCGCGAACAACGCGTGCGCGTTGCTCGGGATCACCAGCAGCGCTTCGAGTTCGGGCCACACGATCGGTCCGCCGGCCGAGAAGGCGTAGGCCGTCGATCCAGTCGGGGAGGCGACGAGAACGCCGTCGCAGCCGAAGGAGGAGACGGGACGGCCGTCGACCTCGAGAACCACCTCGAGCACCCCGAGCCGCGACTTGTTCTCGAGACTGGCCTCGTTCAACGCCCAGCCGCGGTCGAGGACCTCGTCGTCCATGCGCACGGTCACGTCGAGGGTCATGCGCTGTTCGACGCGGTATTCGCGGCGTACCACCTGCACGAGAGCTTCTTCGAGGTGTTCGGCCTCGGCCTCGGCGAGGAAGCCGATCCGGCCGAGGTTGATTCCGAGGACCGGCACCGCCGAATACTGCGCGAGTTCGGCGGCCCGCAGGAAGCTGCCGTCGCCGCCGAGGACGATCACCATCTCGCAGCCGGCGGCCGCTTCCGGGCCGGGTTCGACAACGCTGATGAAGCTGCCCGGCAGGGCGAGGACACCGAGTCCGTTGCTCACGGCCTCGTCGTCGAGGGTGCGCAGGCCGATGCCGGCCTCACCGAGGATCTTGGCGACCCTCAGCGCGGTGCCGGCGATCTCGTCGCGCCCCGAATGGGAGACCAGCAGGATCTCCCGGCCCGATCGCGCCGCATCGGTCGCGACGGTCTCTTCGCTCACTGTGGTCCTTCCTGCACCGCACGCTCGATCAATTCGATCACCGCCGGGTCGAGCTCTTCCGGCCCCGGTTCTCCGGCCCGCAGCCACAGGAAGTACTCGACGTTCCCGGACGGCCCGGGCAGCGGGCTCGCCACCGCTCCGAGGGTCCGCAGGCCCTGCCGCTGCGCTTCGCGCGCGACGTCGAGCACCGCCTCGGTGCGCAACGCCGGGTCGCGCACAACGCCGCCACTGCCGACTCGGTCCTTCCCCACCTCGAACTGGGGTTTGACCATCGGCAGCAGGTCGCCGCCCGGGGCGACGCAGGCCACGAACGCCGGCAACACCAGGTTCAGGGAGATGAACGACAGGTCCGCGACCACCAGGTCGACGCGTCCGCCGATCGTCTCGGCGTCGATGCTACGCACGTTTGTTCGATCGATCACATGGACACGCTCGTCGGACTGCAGCCGCCAGACCAGCTGGCCGTACCCGACGTCCACCGCGACGACCTCCGCGGCACCCTCGTGCAGCAGCACATCGGTGAAACCACCGGTCGACGCGCCGGCGTCGAGACAGCGACGCCCCGCCACCTGCAGCCCCTCCGGCGTGAACGCCTCGAGGGCACCGAGGAGCTTGTGAGCGCCACGGGACGCCCAGGAGACCTCGTCGCTCACCTCGGTGACGATCAGCGGGGTGTTCGGTTCGACGGCGGTCGCCGGCTTGGAGGCCACGGTGCCCGCTATCAGCACCCGACCTGCGGCGATCAGTTCGCTGGCGTGCTCACGTGAGCGCGCCAGACCCCGCCGTACCAGTTCCGCGTCGACGCGTGCCCGGCGTGCCACGTCAGATCTTGTCCACGGTCGACAAGGCCTGCACGAGAACCTCGTGGGCACGTTCGAGCATCTCGGCCTGTTCGAGCAACACGGACTGGTCGGTGCTCGCGGCGTCGGCGGCGGGTGCGCCCTCCCGCACACGGGTCAGCAACGCGTCGACCTCTTCGCGGACGCGTGCGGGATCGACGGTGGGGCGCGTGCCGGGAAGGTGTTCGCCCGGACGTGGAATCGGCGTGCTCATCGCCGTCCACGCTAGTCGATGTGTGCGACCGCACCACACACTCCGGTGCGGATCAGACCGTCGCCGCCCACGCGTCCACGACGGAGCGCGCATGCGCGTCCAGCGGCCGGACCTGCCCGAAACCGGGGTTGGCCCAGGCGATGTCGAGAAGACCCCGCAGCGCCTCCATCGGATCGGCCGCCGATTGCGTGGCAGCGAGGTGAAGATCACCTCCGTCGACCCTGACGTCCCACGAGGTGTGCGGGGCGACGCGAAGTAGATCGGCGGGCTGATCGAGGCTCGCGAGTGAGGCCGCGACATAGGTCGGGCGCTGTTCGGCCGAGGCCCGCAGTAGATCGTCGACGGTGCTCACCCCGGTCAGCACGAGCAGGGAATCCGCACCCACGGCGTTGGCACCTTCGATGTCGGTGTCCAGCCGGTCGCCGACCACGAGGGGACGTCGGGCGCCTCCGCGACGGATCGCGTCCTCGAGAAGCGGAGCAGCGGGTTTACCCGCCACGATCGGGATCGCGCCGGTGGCGTTTC
>NZ_AJVB01000234.1:0-5948 GCF_000278445.1 Rhodococcus sp. R1101 | reverse complement strand
GATCATGCGGGGCAGCATAACCGGCATCGAGATCGACGCAAGTTTCGTTCCTTCTGCTCGCCCACAGAGATCCTTGCGCCGCCCGGTCAGTCGCCCACCCGTTCTCCGGTGTCGACGTGGAACAGGTGCACCGTACCTTCGCGCTTGCGCAGGTGCACGGTGTCGGCGAGTCGGGCGGGGGTGCGGACCAGGGCACGCGCGACCACCTGGTTTCCGGTGCCCGGCACCCGCGTGTACAGGTACGACTCGCTGCCGAGTTCCTCGACGAGCTCGACGACGGCTTCGACGCCCTCGTCGGCGATCTCGAAGTCTTCCGGCCGGATTCCCGCGGTGACCTCCTCGATGCCCGCTGAGTGCAGTCGCGCGATGCGTGCGCGTTCGACGGGAATGACGGTGTTACCCACGACGACACCGTCGTCGACGACCTTCGCCGTGAGCAGATTCATCGACGGCGAGCCGATGAACCCGGCGACGAAGGCGTTGGCGGGGCGGTCGTAGAGTTCGGTCGGGCTCGAGAATTGCTGCAGCACTCCGTTCTTCAGGACTGCGACGCGATCGCCCATGGTCATCGCCTCCACCTGGTCGTGAGTGACGTAGACGGTGGTGGTGCCGAGACGGCGCTGCAGTGCCGCGATCTCGGTGCGGGTCTGCACGCGCAGTTTCGCATCGAGATTCGACAACGGCTCGTCCATGCAGAACACCTGAGGCTCACGCACGATCGCGCGTCCCATCGCCACACGCTGACGCTGACCGCCCGACAGTTTGGCCGGCTTGCGGTCGAGGAAGGGCGTGAGGTCCAGGATCTTCGCTGCTTCCTCCACCTTGCGGCGACGTTCGTCCGCGCTCACGCCGCGCATCTTCAGGGCGAACCCCATGTTCTCGGCGACCGTCTTGTTGGGATACAGGGCGTAGTTCTGGAAGACCATCGCGATGTCGCGGTCCTTCGACGGCACGCCGGTCATGTCCTTGCCGCCGATGGAGATCGACCCCTCGTCGATGTCCTCGAGCCCGGCGAGCATGCGCAGCGCGGTGCTCTTGCCGGAGCCGGAGGGGCCGACGAGGACCACGAACTCGCCGTCCTCGATGTCGAGGTTCAGCGAATCGACCGCGAAGGTGTCGGAGTTCTCGTAGATGCACGAGGCGTTGCGGTAGGTGATGTCGGCCATGATGGAAGTCCTTGCTGGTGAGGGAATCCGGTGAGGGAGAGTCGATCTACTTGATGGCGCCGAACGACAGGCCGCGCACGAGCTTGTTCTGGGCGAGCCAGCCCGCGAGCACGACGGGCAGGGCCGCCATCGTCGCGGCCGCGGACAGCCGTGCCCAGTACAGGCCCTCACCGGTGATGAAGCCGACGAGGAAGACCGGGATCGTCTGTGCCTGAACGGCGGTGAGGTTGACGGCGAAGAAGAACTCGTTCCACGAGAAGATCACGCAGATCAGGGCGGTGGCGGCGATGCCGGGGGAGACCAGGGGCAGGATCAGCTCCCGCACCGATGTCCACAGGCTCGCCCCGTCCATGCTCGCCGCTTCGAGCAGCTCACCCGGGACCTCGAGGAAGAACGATCGCATCATCCACACCGCGATCGGCAGGTTCATCGCGGTGTAGAGGATGATGAGCGCCCAGATGTTGTCGAGCAGGCCGACATTCGCCACGATCACGTACAGCGGGATGATCGCGGCGACGATGGGCAGCATCTTCGTGCTGATGAAGAAGAACAGCACGTCCTGGGTCTTCTTCACCGGCCGCAGCGACAGCGCGAAGGCCGCAGGCACGCCGAGCAGCAGGACCACGGCCGTCGAGACGATTGTGGCGAAGGCCGAGTTGAGCAAGGCCGTGCCGACTCCGGTCTCGAACACCGCCCGGAACTGGTCGAGGGTGGGGGTGAAGAAGAACTTCGGTGGGTCGGAGTAGGCGTCGGCCTCCTGTTTGAAGGCGGTGAGCACCATCCAGAAGACCGGGAAGAAGAACCCGATCGCCGCGATCCAGGCGACCACGCCCCAGGGATTGAACTTGCGGTTCTTGCGTTTGCGGGCCGTGCGCATGACACGGCCGGTGGGTGCCGTGGTGTCCGAAGCCTGCGGCTCCGTGGCCGTGGTGCTCATGCCGCTTCCTCCTTGCCGGTGAACGAGGTGAAGATCAGGCGCAGTGCGAAGGTGGCGATGACGATCGTGCCGACGACGACCACGACACCCATCGCCGCGGCCTGGCCGATGTCGAAGCCGAGGAACGCGCGCTGATAGATGTAGAACGGTAGGTTGGCGCTGGCCGTGCCGGGGCCGCCCTGCGTCATCATGTAGATCGCGTCGAACGTGTTGACCAGGTAGATCGCGCCGAGAACGGTGCCGAGTTCGATGAACCGGCGCAGGTGCGGCAGCGTCAGTTCGCGGAACAGGGAGAACGCCCCGGCGCCGTCCACCCGCCCGGCCTCGAGGATGTCGCGGGGCATGGACTGCAGGCCGGCGAGGATGAGCAGCATCATGAACGGCGTCCACTGCCACACGAGTGCGACCATCACCGCCGGCAGCGGAAACCGGCTGATCCAGTCCACCTCGCCCACCCCGAAGGGCGAGAGCACGAAGTCGACGATGCCGAAGACGGGATCGAACATCGACGTCTTCCAGATCAGCGCGCTCGCGACCGGAGTGACGAGGAACGGAGTGATCAGCAACGTCCGTGCGATACCGCGCCCGAGGAACGCCCGGTCGAGCAGCAACGCGAGCAGCAGACCGAGGATCACCGAAATGAGCACGGTGCCGACGATGAGGACGATCGTGTTGAGCGTGACCTGCCAGAACTGGCTGTCCTGGAAGACGTCGACGTAGTTCTGGAGTCCGACGAACCGGCGGGAGCCGGGGCTGACCAGGTTCCACGACTGGGTCGAGTAGTACAGCGTGAACAGGAACGGGATCTGCGTGACCACGATCGTGAAGATCAGGGCCGGGAGCAGGGGTCCGCGTCGGCGCCATCCCTCGGCTCGGGAGACTCCTTCCTCCTTCGCCTCCCGTACGGAGCGGATGCGCGCGTCGGCGTCCGGTGCGGGACGCTGCGCTGCTGCTGCGGTCATTGCTTCTCCCGGTAGGTCGCGCCGACGGCCTCGGCGTACTTCTGTGCCTGGTCGAGGGCTTCCTCGACGGTCTGCCGTCCGGCGATGGCGGCGCTGATCTGCTGGCTGACCCGGGTACCGAGATCCTGGAACTCGGGGATGGCCACGAACTGGATGCCCGTGTACGGGACGGGGTCGACCGTGGGGTTCTGCTGGTCGGCTCCCTCGATGGATTCGAGGGTGATCGGACCGTAGGCCGCGGCGGCCTCGGCGTATTCAGGGATCTCGTAGGTCGAGAGCCTGCTGCCCGGAGGCACCCGCTCCCAGCCGAGTTGCTCACCGACGGTCCGCAGGTACTGCTGGTCGGTCATCCATGCGATGAACTTCCAGGCGTCCTCGGTGTGCTCGCTGCTCGCGGGGATACCGAGCGACCACGTGTAGAGCCAGCCGGAGGGGTCCTTCTCCCGGACCGGTGCGGCCGCGTACCCGATCTTCCCGACGACGTTGCTCGACGTGGGATCCTCGAGGGTCGATACGGCAGAGGTGGAGTCGTACCACATGGCGACCCGTCCCTGCGCGAGTTGCGTTGCGCACTCGCTGAATCCGCTCGTCGCGGCACCGGGCTGACCGTGTTCGCGGACGAGGTCGACGTAGAACTGCACGGCTTCGCGTACCTGGGGACTGTTCAGCTGCGCATTCCAGTCCTCGTCGAACCACCGTCCGCCGAAGGTGTTGATGACGGTGTCGAGCGGAGCGAGCAGCTCGCCCCAGCCGGGCTTGCCGCGCAGGCAGATCCCGTTGATGTCGGGACTGTCGAGTCGTGCTGCGGCGTCGGCGACCTCGTTCCAGGTCGGAGGATCGGACAGCGTGATACCGGCTTGCTCGAACAGATCCTTGCGGTACATCAGGAACGACGACTCGCCGTAGAAGGGCACCGAGTACAGGTCACCTTCGTACGAGAGTGCTTCGCGCAGCGACGGGATGATGTCGTCGGCGTCGTAGCCGTCGGTCTGCTCGATGTACGGCGACAGGTTCGTGAGCCAGCCGTACTCCGCCCACTGGGGCGTTTCATAGTTGCTGATCATCACGACGTCGAACTCGCCGCCGCCCATCGCCGTGGATGCGGTGATCTTGGCGCGGGCCTGGTTCTCGGAGAGGGTGACGAACTTCAGGTCGATATCGGGATTCTCGGCCTCGAACTGCGACGCGAGTTGCTGTGCGTCCTGCATCTGGGAGTTCGACACCATCGCAATGGTGACGGTGCGGCCGGACGTACCGATCGATCCTGCACCGGCACAACCGGTCAGTGCGACGCTCAGGGCCACGGCCCCTGCCGAGGCCGCGCGGATGGATCTCCTTGCTGTAGGCACGATGGTCTACCTCATTTCGGTGGTGCCTCGTCCTTCATGGTGCCGTTCTCGAGGGCGTGGTCGGGATGGTCGAGCAGGTACTGGGCGCAGGCGATGTCGCAGACGAGCATGGTGGCGAGACCCCCGCGGAGAGCACCGAGCACCGCGCGGTGCTTGGACTGTCCGCCGGTGACGAGAATCGTTGCGGGGCAGTCGCGGACGTCGTCGAGGGGCACCGACATCGTGCGGGTCTCCAGTTCGCCGTGCACGGGGGTGCCGTCGGCGCGGAAGAACCGGCCGCCGATCTCCCCGACCGCGCCGAGACCGTCGAGCTCGTGGAGCATCGTGGTGTCGAGGAAGCTGCCCTCGAACAGGGTGGTCGAGGTCGACACCGCGCCCACCCCGAAGAGCATCACCTCGGCGCGGCGCCCGACCTCGAGGGTGCGGGAGATCAACGAGTCGGCGCGCATCGAGGAGACCGTGGACGGATCGGCGTACAACGGTGTGGGAAGCCGGAGAGGTTGCGCCCGAAGCTGTTCGGCGCAGCGGCCGAGGACGAACTCGGTGCCGGTCTGGTAGGCGCTCGTGGAGATGGAGCCGTCGAGCTGCACGATCGTCGCGCAGGTGGCGACGCCCGCCGGTAGGGCCTGCGCCACGGCGACGGTCTCCGGCCCCCAGGTGAATCCGAGGGTGTCGGAGGGGCGGAGGCGGCGGGTGAGCAGGCCGGCGGCGGCGCGCCCCAGGTCTGCGAAGCTCGCGGAGTCCTCGATGGGGCCGGCGTCGTCGACGCGGCGCCCCACCACGACGGCCTCGACGAGTCCGTAGCGCTCCTCGAGTATCCGTTCGGTCTCGGCGTGCAGATCGTCGCGCCAGGTGGGCGGCACGGTGACTTCGATGCGCACGAGGCCCTGGGCGCGGGCGCGCGCCACGAGCCGGCCGGCGGTGGGGCGGGAGACGCCGAGGCGCTGGGCCACTTCCGCCTGGGTGAGGCCGTCGAGGTAGTAGAGCGTCGCGGCCCGCACGGCGAGACGGAGATCCTCGGTGGATACCGGGGTCTCCACGTCCGGGTTGTGGGTGGGGCCGGGGGCGGTCACGAGCTCTCCTCGGTGCGAGCGGGTCTCTGCTGCGGGCGGGCTTCGGGTCTCGATCCGTGAGCATCTGCTCAGGGGTGCGTGCATCTGCTCAGTACGTTAGCATCGCAGTGTGACCCACACAACAGTTCGTCCGGCGCTCCCGGACACGATGCGTGCCGCGGTCCTGCTCGAACCGGGCCGCATCGAGATGGAGGAGCGCCCGCTACCTGCGCCGGAGCCCGGCGACGTCCTCGTCCGGGTGACCACCGTGGGGGTGTGCGGATCGGACGCCCACTACTACCGCGAAGGACGGATCGGGGAGTTCGTCGTGACCGCCCCGATCGTGCTCGGTCACGAGGCCGCCGGAGTCGTGGTCGCGGTGGGGGCGGTGTTCCGGTGGGCCGGATCGGCGAGCGGGTCTCGATCGAACCGCAACGTCCGACCCGCTCACCGAGGAGACGCGCCGCGGCGACTACAACCTG
>NZ_AJVB01000233.1:0-5974 GCF_000278445.1 Rhodococcus sp. R1101 | reverse complement strand
GGTGCGACATGCGGGTGATCACGACCGTGCAGCCTACCGTGGCCACCTTCCGCGACGTCGGTACGGTTACCGGTTGTGCTGGTGCTTCCTCCCCCTTCCGAAACCAAGTCCGACGGCGGCGACGGCGGACCGCTCGATCTCGCCGACCTGTCGATGCCGCAGCTGACCGAGACGCGGGAGATGCTCGTGCAGGCGCTCGTCGACCTCGCCGACGATCCCGAGGAGTCGAGCCGCGCGCTCGGGCTGGGCGCCAAGGGAGCCGACGAGATCGAACGCAACGCGAAGCTGTGGGTCTCCCCTAGCCGTCCGGCACTCGAGCGCTACACCGGGGTGTTGTACGACGCGCTCGACGCGGCGACATTCACGAAGACCCAGCGGGACAAGGCCTGTCGGCGTCTGGGGATCGGTTCGGCACTGTTCGGCGCCGTGCGGGCCGCCGATCCGATACCCGCCTACCGCCTGTCGGGAGGCTCGAAACTGCCCGGATTCGGCACACTCAAGACCGTCTGGCGAGCCGAACTCACCGAGGCACTGGTCGCCGAGGCCGACGGTGACCTCGTGGTGGACCTCCGCTCCGGTGTCTACCAGCAACTCGGTCCCGTCCCGGGTGCGGTCACCGCCACGGTGTTCACCGAGCAGCCGGATGGCACCCGCAAGGTCGTCAGCCACTTCAACAAGCACCACAAGGGCCTGCTCGCCCGCGCCCTCGTCCTCACGCGGGCGGAACCGGGCGACATCTCGTCGCTCGCGCGGGTCGCATCGAAGGCCGGGCTGCGCGTCGAGGTGGAGTCGCCGACCGAGCTGGTCGTGCTCACCTGACCTCGAGTCCCATTGCGGCGACGATGCGACGGGCCGAGTGCAGGACGGCGCCGAGCCGCGCCGCGAGAACCATGTCGCCCGACTCGAGGGCGAACCGTTCGAGATCCGTGAGATTCCGGCGGCACGCCCCGTCGGGATCGACTTCCCGACCCGCCCCCACAGCCTCGATCATCCCGGCCAGTGCGTCGAGCACCGCGGCCACCGCCGACCGCACGTCCCGGCGGTCGGACTCCGCGAACTCGTCCCCGAGCACCGGATCCAGGGCGTGCGCGAGTTCCTCGACCGCGCTCGACACCGACGACAGGTCGTCGAGCGTCCGGTCCCAGCGACGCGCCCGTTCGCCGGCGCGGGCCGCGGCGGGGCGAGGATTCAACCTGGCGCTCTCGTGCGCCCACCGCGATTCGTCGAAGGCACGCTGGACGAAGCTGTCGATGCCGCGCGCACGCTGAACCCAGTCGCGGGACCCCGACGATCCCTCGCGGCATCCGGTGGCCATGTCCCGGAGCAGGTCGCGCAGCTCGCCGGTGAGCTCGGTGCCCTCCTTGCCCGCCGAGTACACGGGCGGGAAGACCAGTGCGGTCACCGCGACGCCGACCGCTGCCCCGATCATCGTCTCGAGGAGGCGTTCGCTCAGCAGGACGGGACTGTCCGAGGCGCCGGTGGCGATCACCAGCAGCGCCGTGATCGCCACCCAGATGCCACTGGACCCGAACCGCCGCCAGCGTCCCGCGAAGTAGCCGACGGCCACCGCCATTCCGATCGCCGCGGTCGTCGACTCCACGACCCGCGTCACGACGACCGCGACCAGCAGACCCGCGACGACCGCCCCGATCTGCACCGCGGCCTGCCGGAGCGAGCGAACGAGCGTGGCCTCGACGAGGAAGACCGCGACGTAGGGCGCGAGGAACGCCTGCTGGAAATGGAACACCTCGGTGACGAGGAGCCACGCCACGACCGCAGCGAGCGTCGACCGGAACGCCTGGAGGGCGACGTACCGCTCGTGCCCGGCCTCGCGTACGGCCCGGGCGATCCACGATCCGACGAATCTGCCCCGTTCGAGAACACCGACCTGCATGGGCGTCGGGTACCCGGCGTTCGCGCGTGGCAGGCGTGAACAAACTCATCCGCCGCGACGACGGTCCGGGGTCAGGACGTCTGCGCGGCCTTCTCGGCTTCCTGCGCCTGGGCGACCTCTTCGGGGGTGAAGCGGATGAACAGAGCCGCGATACCGGCGATCACCGCGCAGACGGCGCAGCCGACCAGCGCGAACATGTAACCCTCGCCCTGGGCTACGAGCTGGGCGTCGGTCATGCCGGCGACGGCCCCCGAGACACCGCCGAGCGACATCGTCCGCGAGGTGGCCATCGCACCGATCACGCCGAGGCCGACCGGACCTCCGAGGGTCTGTGCGACCTGCGCGATCGCCGAGAGCGGTCCGATCTCGTGCGGGCCCACCCCGGAGATCGCGCACAGCGGCAGCGGGACGACGGCCAGTCCGACGCCGAAACCGACGACGAGCACCAGCACGAACAGAGTCGGGAAATAGCGGACGCTGCCGTCCATCGTCGATCCGTAGAGGAGGCTCACCGTCATGATCACCGAGCCGGTGACCACCAGCCAGCGGGGTTCGATCCGCGCGACCATCTTCGACGACACCGCGGCCGCACCTCCGAGACCGAAGGCGAACGGCACGAACGCCAGGCCCGCCGAGAGCGGGCTGTAGCCGAGAATGTCCTGTACGAACAGGGCGACGAAGGCCGCGAGGCTGAACATCACCGCGCCCGCGAAGAAGATCGCCACGAAGGTCGCGACGCGGTCCTTGTTCCGGAACAGCACGAACGGCAGCAGCGGGTTCTCGGCCCGCCGCTCGACGAGCAGGAACAGTCCCAGCAGCACGAAGCCCGCGGCGACAGCACCGATCACCGGGAGGCTCGACCAGCCGAGTTCGGGGCCCTCGGTGAGACCGAAGACCAGACCGGTGCAGCCGAGCGTCGCGAGGATCGCGCCGGGAACGTCGAGCGCGAGGCGTTCGGACGCGGTCTCACGCAGCGCGATCGCGGCGAGCACGACGATGAGCACACCGATGGGGACGTTGATGAGGAAGATCCAGCGCCACGACACCTGTGTGAGGGCCCCACCGAGGATGAGTCCCGCGATCGACCCGACGCCGGTCATGGCGGCGAAGACCGCGATGGCGCGGTTGCGTGCCGGACCTGCGGCGAAGGTCGTCGCAACGAGCGCGAGAGCGGTCGGGGACGCGACCGCGGCCCCGACACCCTGCAGGGCGCGGGCGCCGATGAGCATCGCTTCGCCGGTCGCCAGCCCGCACAGAAGGGAGGCCAGGGTGAACAGGCCGACCCCGCCCATGAACATGCGTTTGCGCCCGTAGCTGTCGCCCAGGCGGCCGCCGAGGAGCATCAGTCCGCCGAACGCGAGGGCGTACGAGGTGAGGACCCAGTTGCGACCCGAATCCGACAGTCCCAGATCGCTCTGCAGCGGAGCGAGCGCGAGATTCGCGACCGTTCCGTCGAGAACGACCATCAACTGGAGACCGCTGAGGACCAGCATGGCCAGAGCGACCGCGCGGGTGGCCGACGGATGCGAGGTGGCTGACACGTGATCCAACGTTACCCACCGTCCGAGTCGGAGCCGGTCCGCGGATCGAGTCCGAATCCGGCCACCGGCCCGATCACGATGATCGCGGGCGGGCGCACGCCCTCGTTGCGGACGCGGTGCGCGACGGTCGACAGATCGGCACGCACCACACGCTGACTGCGCAGTGTTCCCTCCTGTACGACGACCACCGGGGTGTCTGCGGGACGTCCGCCGGCGATCAGGGCATCGGCGAACCGGTCGATGCGTTCGACGGCCATGAGCAGGACCAGGGTGCCCCGCAACTTCGCGAGCGCGTCCCAGTCGGTGAGCGAGTCGGGATGTCCCGGTGCGACGTGTCCGCTGACGACGACGAACTCGTGGGTGACGCCGCGATGGGTGACGGGGATACCTGCCGCGGAGGGCACCGAGATCGCGCTGGTGATGCCCGGGACGACGGTGACAGGGATCCCGGCCGCGGTGCAGGCTTCGAGTTCTTCGTAGCCGCGACCGAAGACGTACGGGTCGCCGCCCTTGAGCCGGACGACGAACTTGCCGGCTCTCGCACGGTCGATCAGGGTCTCGTTGATCATCTGCTGGGCCATGGCCCGTCCGTACGGGAGCTTCGCGGCGTCGATCACCTCGACGTGATGATCGAGTTCCGCGAGCAGTTCCTGCGGTGCGAGGTGGTCGGCGACCACGACGTCGGCGCGGGCGAGGAGCCTGCGGCCGCGGACGGTGATGAGATCGGGATCGCCGGGACCGCCGCCCACGAGGGCCACGCCGACCGGCTTCGGTCCGGCGTCGGCGAACTCCGTGACGGTCGCTCCGGCGAGAGCGTCGCGGATCGAGGTGCGCACGGCGGCGGACCTACGGTGGTCGCCTCCGGCGAGGACACCGACTGCGAGGCCTTCGTACCGGGCGGTGGCGGGAGTGACGGCACTGCCGTGGCGGGCGTTGTCGGCGCGGACGCAGAAGATCCTGTTGCGTTCGGCCTCTGCGACGACGGCCGCGTTGGTCTCGGGCTCGTCGGTGCAGGCCATGGCGTACCATGCGCCGTCGAGATCCCCGTCGCGGTAGTCGCGCAGGTCGAGCGTGATGCGGCCTTTCGTCGCCATGCTCTCGACCACGGGGGTCGCGGCCCGGGTGACGACGTGGACGCGGGCGCCGGACGCGACGAGCAGGCCGAGACGCCGCTGCGCGACGCTGCCCCCTCCGACGATCACGACGCGGCGTCCGCGGAGATCGAGTCCGACCAGGTAGCTGGTCTCGTCCTCTGCGGCAGCGGGCACGGGCATCTCCCCATCTCTCGTGTCGCGGCGAATCCGCCGGTCGGACCCACCGTCAGGACACCTGTGGCCCGGGCATCGCCTCGGGCCACAGGTGCGGTGATCGGATCAGACCGCGGCGGCCTCGACGGGCGCCTCGGCCACGGTGTCGGAGACGACGTCGAGCTGGAGCGACCTCGTGCTGTGGTCCCACACCTGACGGAACAGGTCGGGATTGTCGGACAGCGTGACCCCGAGGGACGGGACCATCTCGCGGAGCTTGGACTGCCAACCCGCCCACTGCTGCGGGAAACACCGCTCGAGCACGTCGAGCATGGCCGGAACCGCCGTCGAGGCACCCGGCGACGCACCGAGCAGGCCGGCGATCGAACCGTCGCCCGCATTGACCACGGCGGTACCGAACTCGAGGACGCCGCCCGCACCCTTGCGGCGGATGACCTGCACCCGCTGGCCGGCGACGATGAGCTCCCAGTCCTCGAGACGTGCCTCGGGAACGAACTCGGCGAGGGTGCCGATGCGGTCGGCGGGCGACTGCATCAGCTCACCGACGAGGTACTTGACGAGGCCGAGTTCGGTGACACCGACGCCGAGCATCGACATCAGGTTGCCGGGCTTGACCGACTTGGGCAGGTCCATGATGCCGCCCTGCTTGAGGAACTTGGGCGACCACCCGGCGTAGGGGCCGAAAAGCAGGCCCTGCTTGCCGCCGATCACGCGCGTGTCGAGGTGCGGAACCGACATCGGAGGGGCGCCGACCGCGGCCTTGCCGTAGACCTTCGCGCTGTGCTGCGCGATGACCTCGGGGTTGGTGCAGCGCAGGAAGGCACCGGAGACGGGGAAGCCGCCGAAGCCCTTGATCTCCTTGATGCCCGACTTCTGCAGCAGGTGCAGTGCACCGCCACCCGCGCCGACGAAGACGAACTTCGCCTGGACCTTGCGTGACTCGCCGGTGCGGCGATTGCGCACCTTCACGATCCAGCTGCCGTCGGACTGCTTGGCGATGTCGGTGACGTCGTGCCCGAAGAAGACGGAGCCGCCCGAGGCCGCGACGTGGTTGATGAGCTGTTTGGTGAGAGCGCCGAAGTCGACGTCGGTTCCGGTCTGCGTCCAGTTCAGCGCGACCGGATCGGAGAAGTCGCGGCCTTTGCCCATGAGCGGCAGGCGCTCGGTGAAGACCTCGGGGTTCTCGGTGTACTCCATGCCCTCGAAGAGGGGATGGCCGGCGAGAGCGTCGTAGCGGGCACGCAGGTACTTCACGTTCTCGGCGCCGTGCA
>NZ_AJVB01000232.1:0-5988 GCF_000278445.1 Rhodococcus sp. R1101 | reverse complement strand
GTTCAACACGCTGCTGCAGGTTCTCGACGACGGTCGCCTCACCGACGGTGAGGGACGCACGGTGGACTTCACCAACACCGTCGTCATCATGACCAGCAACCTCGGTTCGGACATCATCTCGAGCCGCGGTGGGGCGCTCGGCTTCACCACCGGCGACGCCGAGGCGGCGGAGCAGCCGTTGCGCGATCGGGTCATGGGCCGGCTGCGCGAATCGATGCGGCCGGAATTCCTCAACCGCATCGACGAGATCGTGATGTTCCGCAAGCTCGACGACGACCAGCTGCACCGGATCACCGAGCTGCTGCTCGCCGACAGCCGGAAGCGGCTGCAGAGCAAGGGGATCGATCTCGAGTTCACCTCCGACGCGGTGGCATGGATCGCCCGCAACGGGCACCAGCCCGAGTTCGGCGCCCGTCCGTTGCGCCGCTCGATCTCCCGGGTGGTCGACGACCGCATCGCCGACATGCTGCTCGACGACGCACTCGCCGAGGGCAACCGGGTCACGGCGGACGTCGTCGACGACGAACTGCTGCTGCAGGTGAGCTGACCTGCGGGACGAGGAAGGGGAGAGATGCCACGGCATCTCTCCCCTTCCTGCGTTCTCGGCGTTCGGGCGGCGGTCAGCCGGTGGTGAGGCGACGGATCGCCTCGAGCGGCAGGTGCAACCACGAGGGACGGTGCCGCGCCTCGTAGACCACTTCGTAGACCGCCTTGTCGAGCTCGTACCCGCGCAACAGGACGTCGGCGTCCCGCGGATCCGTTCCCGAGGCGGCCGCGTAACCGTCGCAGAAGGCAGCGCAATTGCGTTCGGCCCATTCCCGTGCCCGGAACTCCCGCTGCGACTCCACCGCCGCGCCCTGTTCGGATTCGCGGACCGAATGATGCGCGGCGTAATCGAACGACCGCAGCATCCCCGCCACGTCCCGGAACGGACTGTCGGGCTTGCGGCGCTCCTCGAGGGACTTCGCCGGCTCCCCCTCGAAGTCGATGAGCAGCCAGCGCTCTGGGGTGCGCAACACCTGACCGAGGTGCAGGTCGCCGTGGATGCGGTGCACCGGCACCTGCCCCAGTGCCGCGACCTCCTCGAATCGTGCGCGGATCGCCTCGGTGAGGTCGGCGAGCTCGGGGACCTCGGCCGTCGCACCCTCGAGTCGGTGGAGCATGCCCTCGGCCAGTTCGGAGGCCGCGCGCTCGTCGGTGCCGAGCGCGGAGCCGAGGTGGGCGTGCACATCCGCGACCGCCGCACCGATGCGGTGGGATTCCCCGGCGAAGTCGGTGCCCACCTCGTCGGCACGCAGGTCCCCTTCGATGAGCAGATCCCGGACGCTGCCGAGCGCCATCGACCAGCCGTCTGCCGAATTCGCCGCGAAGTCCTGCACCATCGCCAGCGTGGTGCGGACCCCGTCGACCTCCGCGTCGATCCATGCGCGGATCGGTGCGATCGATCGGCAACCGTCCTCGCCCAGTGCGAGCGGCAGCTCGACGTCCGGGTTGATACCGAGCGTCACGCGGCGGAACATCTTGAGCAGCAACTTCTCTCCGAGGACCACGGAGGTGTTGGACTGTTCCGCGCTCAGCGCGCGGCCCCGCAGTCCCGGTTCGATGACCGAGCCCGGCACGTTGTGGAGATCCACCGGACCGGCGGGGGTGCCGCTCGCCAGACTGCGGGAGTACCGGTCGAGGATCTCCTGATCGCGCAGGCCGTCGTAGACGTGCAGCCCGTGGTCGTGGGAATCGTCGGGACCGACCACACTCCACGACTGCAGTTCCTCGGGGAGATGGGAACGGAAACCCAGCGGCACCTGGTAGATCTGGTCCGCCGTCGACTCGAAGGAGACCTTCACGAGCAGATGGTCGGCTCCGAAACCGGGTTCCTCGACGAGCGGATGGCGCAGGACGACGCTG
Source organism: Rhodococcus sp. R1101 (assembly GCF_000278445.1). Classification (NCBI taxonomy): domain Bacteria; kingdom Bacillati; phylum Actinomycetota; class Actinomycetes; order Mycobacteriales; family Nocardiaceae; genus Rhodococcus; species Rhodococcus sp. R1101. The sequence continues at coordinate 4,083 of NZ_AJVB01000232.1, read as the reverse complement.
ATCCCGGTGATGATGTGACCCTTGGCCGCGAACCATCGCTGGTGTGGCATCCACTCGCGCAGGTCCTCGACGAGCCGCTCGTCCGGATAGAGTTCGGTGTTGGTCATCACGGTTGTACCGCCGCTTCCGCTTCGCTGCTCACCGGGTGCTCGCCCGGCCCCTCCTTCGACGGATCGGGCTGCAGAGCGAACCAGAAGAATCCGTGACCGGGCAGGGTGATCATGTAACCCTCCTCCGTGATCGGCGGGAACGGAACGGAACCGGTCAGCTCCACCGGGATCCACCCGGCGAAGCGCGACAGGTCCAGCACGACCGCCTGGGGATAACGCGACAAGTTGTTCACGCACAGGATGACGTCGCTGTAGTTGCGTTCCGGGCTCGGCGACATCTCGCGCAGATAGGACAGGATCGCGGGGTTGGCGCTGCCGAGTTCGGTGAACGAGGCCTTGCCGAAGGCCGGATGCTGCTTGCGGACCTGGATCATCCGCCGGGTCCAGTGCAGCAGAGAGTTCGTCGAATTCATCTGCGATTCGACGTTCACCGCCTGGTATCCGTAGGTGGGATCCATGATGACCGGCAGATACAGCCGCGCCGGGTCGGCGCGCGAGAACCCGGCATTGCGGTCGGGGGTCCACTGCATCGGGGTCCGCACCGCGTCGCGGTCGCCGAGCCAGATGTTGTCGCCCATGCCGATCTCGTCGCCGTAGTACAGGACGGGGGAGCCGGGCAGGCTCAGCAGCAGAGCGGTGAAGAGTTCGAGCTGGTTCCGGTCGTTCTCGAGCAACGGGGCCAGACGACGGCGGATCCCGATGTTGGCGCGCATCCGCGGATCGGTGACGTACTCGGCGTACATGTAGTCGCGTTCCTCGTCCGTCACCATCTCGAGGGTCAGTTCGTCGTGGTTGCGGAGGAAGATGCCCCACTGGGCGGTCTTCGGGATCGGCGGGGTCTGGGCGAGGATCTCGGAGATCGGGAAACGATTCTGCCGCCGCACCGCCATGAAGATGCGCGGCATCAGCGGGAAGTGGAAGGCCATGTGGCACTCGTCGCCGATCTCGGGTTCGCCGAAGTACTCCACGACGTCGGTGGGCCACTGGTTCGCCTCGGCGAGCATCACCCGGCCGGGATACTCGGCGTCGATCACCGAGCGGCACTTCTTCAGGAAGGCGTGCGTCTCCGGGAGGTTCTCGCAGTTGGTCCCCTCCCGTTCGAAGAGATAGGGGACCGCGTCGAGCCGGAACCCGTCGATGCCGAGATCGAGCCAGAAACGCAGGACGTCGAGCATCGCCTCCTGCACCTCGGGGTTGTCGTAGTTCAGGTCGGGTTGATGCGAGAAGAACCGGTGCCAGTAGTACTGCTTGCGCACCGGATCCCACGTCCAGTTGGACGTCTCGGTGTCGACGAAGATGATGCGGGCTTCCTGGTACCGGTCGTCGACGTCCGACCACACGTAGAAGTCGCCGTACGGCCCGTCGGGGTCGCTCCGCGATTCCTGGAACCACGCGTGAGTGTCGGAGGTGTGGTTCATGACGAGGTCGGTGATGACGCGGATGCCGCGCTTGTGCGCCTCGTCGAGGAAGAGCACGAAATCTTCGACCGTGCCGAATTCCGGTAGCACAGCACGGAAGTCGCGGATGTCGTAACCGCCGTCCCGGAGTGGCGAATCGTAGAAGGGCGGAAGCCAGATGCAGTCGGCACCGAGCCACGCGATGTAGTCGAGCTTTTCGGTCAGGCCCCGCAGGTCGCCGGTGCCGTCGTTGTTCGAGTCGTTGAAAGCGCGGGCGAGGACCTCGTAGAAGACCGCGGTCTTGAACCAGTCCGGGTCGACGGGCAGGCTGCGCGCGTGGGCGAAGTCCTCGGCCCGGCTCTCGACGAGATGGCCGTCCTCGGTGTGTTCGTATTCCGGCACTCGGTCGGAAGGATCCGGCATGGCACCTCCGTGCTCGTCGCGTCGCAGGATGGACTCGCCCCAGAATGCCCCGGCGGGCGGGTTTCCACACCCGGAGCGGACGGAACGCTCTGTGGGTGCACGTGTGTGCCGATACATTGGCGGGCATGACTGCGAACCGGCCCCGAGGACGGGTGGCCGAGCTGTGCACCCGCATGCGTTCGTTCATCGACGACGAGGTGATTCCTCTCGAACCGGTCCTGAGCCGACACGACGACACGGCCGCCGAGGCCCTCACCGACCTGAAGGCCGGGGCGAAGGAGCTGGGGTTGTGGGCTCTGGGGCATCCCGAGGAGATGGGCGGCGGCGGGGTTTCCTTCCTCGACTTCGTCTACCTCAACGAGATCATCGGCCGCTCCGAGTACGGACAACTCGCGGTCGGGTCGGTGTCCATGCAGGACGCACTGATGATCCAGCGGCACGGCACCGCCGAACAACGCGAGCGCTGGATCCCGGGTCTCGTCTCCGGCGACATCCTGCCCTCCGTCGGCATGACCGAGCCCGAAGTGGCGGGTTCCGACCCGGTGCTCGTGCAGACCACCGCGCGGCTCGAGAACGGTGAATGGGTGATCGACGGGCACAAGTGGTTCACCACCGGTGCCGCGCAGGCCGGGTACTGCACGGTCTTCGCCCGGACCGAACCCGAGTCGACGCCGCTGCACCGCAGTATCAGCGCGATCATCGTGCCCATCGACACGCCCGGACTCGAGATCGTCCGTGCGATCCCCACGATGGGGCACGACCCGAGCGATCACTACGAGGTGCGGTACACCGGTGTGCGGGTTCCCGAGGAGAGCGTGCTCGGCGAACGCGGCAACGGTTTCGTCGTCGCGCAGGACCGGCTCGGGCCGGGGCGCATCTTCCACTGCATGCGCTGGCTCGGTCAGGCGCAACGAGCCTTCGAACTCATGTGTGCCCGCGCCGACGCCCGTTTCGCCCACGGGTCGCTGCTCGCCGAGAAAGGTGAGATCCAGCGCTACATCGCCGAATCCGCCGCCGACATCCAGGCGGCCAGGCTGATGACCCTGGACGCCGCGCGGGTCATGGACTCGGGAGAGGACGCCCGCGTCCGGATCGGGCTCGCCAAGTTCCGCGGCGCGCAGATGCTGCACGATGTGGTCGACCGTGCGATCCAGGTGCACGGGGCGCTCGGCCTCACCGCCGACACCCCGCTCGAAGGGATGTACCGCCGGGCGCGCTACGCCCGCATCTACGACGGCCCCGACGAGGTGCACCGGATGTCCACGGCACGACGGATCCTGCGCGAGCCGGAACGGGTGCCGTGGCGGTAGGCCTTCCGGACGCGTCCGGTGGGTGAGGGGGCGACGTACCTCTCGTGCTAGGGACTTTCGGCGTCTCGACGCGTCGATGCAAGTATGTGGCGTGGCATTGGGGGAGACCGGCAACGCAGAGCGGACGAACGGAGATTCGTCCGAAGGGCGATTGCGTTGTCGGATAGACGATGTGGCGCGCAGAATGCGAATCGAATGTGCCTGTCTCGACGACACCCTGCGCGTGATCACCGCGGCGGCCGTCGACCTGATCCCGGGTGCCGAGCAGGCCGGCATAGCGTTGCGTACGTCCGGTCTCCGCTTCGATTCCCGTGCTGCGACCGGGCTGTTCCCGAGGCGAATCGACGCACTGCAGCAGGAATCGGGCGAGGGACCCTGCGTGGAGTCGATGCGGGAGCGGGCAACGGTGCTCGTACCCGACATGCGACGCGAGAGGCGTTGGCCTGCTTTCTCTTCCGAATCATCGGCCGTCGGTGTCGGATCAGTGCTGGTGCTGTGCCTGTACACCGACGACGTCCACGGTGCCCTGCACGTGCACAGTTCTCGTGAGGGAGCGTTCGACGCTCGCAGCATCGATGTGGGCACGAGCCTGGCGACCCACGCGGCGCTCGCGGTGATCGCCTCCCGCCGGGAGGATCAGTTGCGCACCGCTCTCGCGTCACGCGATGTCATCGGCCAGGCCAAGGGCATGCTCATGGAGCGTTTCGCGGTGGACGCCGACAATGCCTTCGCCTTGCTCCGGAAGCTCTCCCAGGAACGCAACGTGCCCTTGCGCAGGATCGCGGGGCACGTGGTCGACGCGGGGCGGTGAACTGCCTACGCCAGCTCGGGGTCGGGGAACCC
>NZ_AJVB01000231.1:0-6017 GCF_000278445.1 Rhodococcus sp. R1101 | reverse complement strand
GCTGCACCGCCTCCGTCGCCTCCGTTTTCGAGAGTCCGTGCAGCCGAGCGAGATAGGCCAGTTGCTTGCCGACCTTCATCTTCGGGTACAGGCCGCGTTCCTCGGGCATGTACCCGATGTTGCGGCGCATCTCGAGGTCGACGGGCCGCCCGTCGATGCGGACTTCACCGGCGTCGGCGGCCAGGACGCCGAGCGCGATCCGCATGGTGGTGGTCTTGCCCGCCCCATTGCTGCCGACGAAGCCGAACAACTCGCCGGGGCGGACTTCGAAGCTCACGCCGTCGAGGGCGATCTTGTCGCCGTAGCGTTTCGAGAGAGTGTCGATCGTCAGTGTCACAGCACGTCCTCCGGGTCGTCGTCGGGGCGGGTCCAGGCGAGCAGAACAGCGGGCAGGCAACCGCTGAACAGTATCGAGGCGAGAGCGAATCCGCCTGCCGAGTAGGCGAGTGCCCGATGGTCGATCGATGCGATCGAGGCGCTCCACAGCAGCGCGAAGATCGGCAGCATCAGCAGCCCCTGCGCCACGGACAGGCCGATCGAACGGGCGCTGTTGCGCTCGGCGATCTCACGTTCGTCGAGCGCGTGACGCGGAGCGTCGGATTGACGTCCCGACACGATCTGCAGGCACGTCCACGTGGGCAGGAATACCAGCGCGACCGGCAACCAGGCGATCGCTGCCCACATCGTGAAATACGACGCGATGGCGGTGACGAACATCAGCGCGATCAATGCCACGACCGCGCCGGCGAGGATGCGGCGGCGGCGTCGGGTGCGCCAGTTCGGCATCCATCCAGCGGTGATCTCCTCGTTCTTCAGGAACCGGCGGGTGCGGTAGTCCTCGTAGCGGTCGAGCAGCGATTCGGTGGTCATCAGGCCTCCTTCCGAGGCTTGTACAGCTCCGTCGACAACGGCGTGAACTCGGTGCGGGAGAAGACGGCTTCGACCGGCAGCCCGAACACGTCGCAGATGCGGAAGGCGAGATCGAGACTCGGATAGTGGTCGCCGCGTTCGAGTGCGCCGACGGTCTGCGGGTTCACGTCGATGAGCGCGGCGAGTTGTGCGCGGCTCATGCCACGCTCCGCGCGCAGGACGCGGATGCGGTTGTAGATGGGAAGCGTTTCCCCACGGCGTACCGGACTCATGGAACAAAGTGTTGGGAAAACACAACGGTTTGTCAACTGTTGAAGACGACTGCCTGCTCAGCGGGTTGTTCAGTCGTCGTCGACTCCGCGAAGCCGATCGAGCTCGCGGCGCTCCTTCTTCGTCGGGCGACCCGCTCCGCGGTCCCGGCGGGGAAGCGCGGCGAGGATCTCCTTCGGCGGAGGCGGGGGACTGTGATCGATGTAGGCGGTGGCGGCGATCGGTGCGCCCACCCGCTTGTTCACGAGCTGGGTGACCTCGACGATCTTCTCCGTGCCGTGGGCACGCACACGGACCTCGGCGCCGAGCGTCACCGGTGTCGACGGCTTGGCCGTCACACCATCGACCCGGACGTGCCCGGCGCGGCACGCACTCGCCGCGGCGGACCGGGTCTTGAACAACCGGACCGACCACGTCCAACTGTCCACCCGCACGCTTCCACCCATCTACAGCAACTCCTCACTCAGCGTCCCGCCGTCGAGCATCCATCGACGCGTGGTCCGCGTGGTCTCCAGCATGCGGCGATCGTGCGTGATCAGCAGCAGGGTGCCCTCGAAACTGTCGACGGCCTGCTCGAGTTGCTCGATCGCCGGCAGATCGAGGTGGTTGGTCGGTTCGTCCAGCACCAGCAGATTGACACCGCGGGCCTGCAGCAGCGCGAGCCCGGCGCGGGTGCGTTCGCCCGGCGACAGCGACGACGCCGTCCGCAGGACGTGGTGCCCCTTGAGGGCGAACTTCGCCAGCAGGGTCCGCACGTCGGCGTCCGGCCACTCGGGCACGTTGCGTCCGAACGCCTCGACGAGCGGTTCGTCGCCCTCGAACAGGCTGCGGGCCTGATCGATCTCGCCGACCAGCACACCCGACCCCAGCGATGCGCGCCCGGAATCCGGTGCGACGGTGCCGAGCAGCAATCGCAGCAACGTGGATTTCCCGGCCCCGTTCGGGCCGGTGACGACGATGCGGTCGCCCCACTCGACCTGCGTGGTGATCGGACCGAGGACGAAGTCGCCCCGCCGGACGACGGCGTCGTCGAGGGTCGCGACCACCGTGCCGCTGCGTGGGGCGGCAGCGATGGACATGCGCAGTTCCCATTCCTTGCGCGGTTCCTCGACGACGTCGAGTCGCTCGATGCGCCGCTGTGTCTGCCGGGCCTTCGCCGCCTGCTTCTCGGTGGCCTCCGCGCGGTGCTTGCGTCCGATCTTGTCGTTGTCCTTGGACTTGCGACGTGCGTTGCGCACACCGTGCTCGAGCCAGTTCCGCTGCATCCGAGCGCGTTCCTCGAGCTGGGTCTTCGTGTCGGCGTACTCCTCGAACTGCTCACGGGCGTGCCGGCGCGCCACCTCGCGCTCGACGAGATACGCCTCGTACCCGCCCTCGTACACCGAGATCTGCTGCTGCACCGGATCGAGTTCGACGATGCCCGTCACCGTGCGCGCGAGGAATTCGCGGTCGTGGCTGACGACCACCAACGCCATGCGTGTCTCGTCCACGAAGCGTTCGAGCCGTTCGAGCCCGGCCAGATCGAGGTCGTTCGTCGGCTCGTCGAGCAGCAGGACGTCGTAGCGCGACAGCAGCAGTGCCGCCAGCCCGGCGCGGGCGGCCTGGCCACCGGAGAGCGCCGTCATCGGAGCGTCGAGGCCGGCTTCCAGGCCGAGGTCGTCGATCACCTTCTCGGCGCGCTCGGCGAGGTCGGCCCCGCCGAGCGCCAGCCACCGTTCGAGCGCCGGGGTGTACTCGTCCTCGTCGGAGTCGCCGAGTCGCTCGGCAGCGGCGTTCATGACGTGTTCTGCCGCCGCGACACCCGTGCGACGTGCGAGGAAACCGAGGATCGTCTCGCCCGGCACCCGTTCGGGTTCCTGGGCGAGATAGCCGATGGTGGCGTCGGGCGGGCTGAGTATCACGGAGCCGGTCACGTCGGCGTCCCCCATCCCCGCGAGGGTCGTGAGCAGCGTCGATTTCCCGGCGCCGTTCGCCCCCACCAGACCGATCACATCGCCGGGTGCGACGGTGAGATCGAGTCCGTCGAACAGGACACGTTCCCCGCGGGAGGCCGACAGGCCGTTGATACGAAGTGTTGCGCTCACGCACCGAGTATCCCGGGTGCGACGAGTCCGAGGTCGGGCGCGGGTCGGTACCGGCCACGAGCGGCCCCTCAGCCGCCGCACTCCGCGGGCACGATCCCACCGTCGCCCACCGGGACGGCGTCGAGCGGATTGTCGATCTCGTCGCGCCGCGTCCGGGCCGCGACGATCACGATCACCGCGGCGACGGCCGGCACCGACCCGGCGATCGCGAAGGTCGGCGCGAGCCCGACCGTGAGGGCCAGCGGCCCGGCCACGGCCATGGACAGCGGCATGAACACGATCGAGACGAAGAAGTCGAGACTCGACACCCGGCCCAGCAGGTGCGCGGGCACCCGCCGTTGCAGCAGCGTTCCCCACACGACGGATCCGGCGTTGAACAGAGCGCCGACGACGAACACCGCGGCGATCATGATCGGCACCGACCCGGAGACCCCGATGACGGCGAGGGGGACGCAGCCCAGACCCCACATCAGGAGCGGGACGGTGAGATAGCGTCTCGGCAACCGGAGCGACGCCACGATCGTCGACCCGACGGCGCCACCGACGCCGAAACCCGCCATCACCATCGCGTGCTGGGACGGCCCACCCCCGGTCGACTCGCGGATCGCGAACGGGATGAGCACCTCGATCGGTCCCAGCACGCAGAGGACCGCGACGGACCCGAAGAGGAGCGTTCCGAGCAACCAGGGAGTGCGCACGGTGAACCGCACGCCTTCCGCGAGATCGTCCACGACGGAACGGAAACCGCTGACTCTGCCCGTCCGTGCACCGGCACGGCGGACCGCGGTCGGACGCATCGCGAGAACGCACAGCGCCCCGGCCACCTCGAGGAGCGCGACCATGCACAACGCGACTGCGGGGGACGAGGCGGCCACGACAGCGCTCGCCGCCGCCGGGCCGGCCGCCTGCATGAGCGTCGGCCGGAGTACTCCTTCGACGCCGTTGGCGGCGAGCAGGTCCTGCGGAGGGACGATGGAGGGCAGCAACGCCGAATAGGCCGGGAACTGGACGCCGTTCGCCAGCCCCAGCGCGAACCCCACGACGGTGAGATGCCCGAAGGTGAGCGATCCGCCGACGGCGAGTGCCGCCGTCACCGCCACCAGCACCGCACGTGCGATGTACGTCGTGAGAAGCAGGGTGCGCTGGGGGATCCGGTCGGCGAGGACACCGCCGGCAAGCGCGACGAGGAGCATGCCGACCGCCGGTCCGACTGCGACCGAAGACAGTTCGGCCGGACCGCCACCCATGTCGACGACCTGCCACACCACCGCGATGAGCCAGGTACCCACGGACAGCAGTCCCGCCGCGAGCGCCAGGATCAGCAGGCGGTACTGCGGGTGGGCGAACGGCCGCACGGGCCCGCGTGCCAGGCGCGGACGCCTGTGCGTCGGTGGTGCGGTGTGGTTGTTCATCGTCTTTCCCCGGTCGTCGAACGGTCCGATGAGATCTTGCGACCTCGAGGCGACTCCAGGTCGAGTGTCTTCGCCGGCCGGCCCGAGGATCAACCGATTTTCGTGAACGGCGACGTCAGCGTGCCGGTCCGGATTCGAGAACGATCTCGGTGGAACGCTTTTCGCCACTCTCGGTGGTCCACTCGATCGACACGACATCGCCGGGACGCCGTCGCAGCAGCCGTTGCTCGAGTTCGGCGGTCGACGAGACCGGCTCACCGTCGAAGGACACCACGACGTCGCCGGCATCGAGTCCGGCACGATAGGCGGGACTGTCGTAGGACACCCACAGCACCTCGACACCGAGATCCTGTCCGTCCTTGCGTGCGGTGGTGACGCTCGCGCCCAGCCGCGGCGTGGGACCCACGTGCACCGATCCTTCGCTCGCGCCTGCGCGCACCTGCTCGACGACCGTCATCGCCTCGGCGATGGGCACGGCATACGCCTCGGGTCTCGTCCCGGGCGAGGTGTCGGTGTTCCGTTGCACGGCACCCGCGGTGTTGATGCCCACGACCGTTCCGTAGTCGTCGACGAGGGGCCCACCGGAATCGCCCGGCCGGATCGGGGCGTCGGTGCGGATCATCCCCGTGAGACGGTGTCGCGACCCGTTCGTGGCGTCGCGCACCACGACGTTGCGGTCGAACTCGACGATGGTGCCGGGGGTGGCCACGACGACTCCGCCACCCTCCGAGTTGCCGAAGGCCGTGACGCGGGAACCCACCGGCGGCAGGATGTCGGCGATCGTCGCGGCCGGGAGATCGCTCGCGGTGCCGAGCTGCAGGACGGCGAGATCGCGTTCGCGGTCGTAACCGAGGACCTCCGCGTCGTAGATCGATCCGTCGGCACCGCTCACCGCGCTGATGTCGGTGGCCCCGCTCACCACATGATGATTCGTGACGACCGTGCCGTCGGGGGTGAGCACGATCCCGGTGCCCGTCATCCCGGTCCATCCCGCGCTCGCATCGATGGTTACGACGACCGGCACGGTACGCGCGACGAGCTCGTCGGCCGTCAGCGGTGTCGGTGGAGGTGCGGCCGGCGCCGGCGGTGGGGGAGGAAGGGCGATGTCGACCAGGACCGGCGACGAGGCGACGAGGCTGGCGGTGGTCGCGAGCGCGACCAGCAGTACCGATCCGCCCCGCCCACTCACTGCTGCGGCACCTCCCCGGTGAGATGGTCGAGCAGTTCGCGCGCGGCGGCGCGCCCGGCCCGGTTCGCACCGATCGTGGACGCGGACGGACCGTACCCGACGAGGTGGATGCGCGGATCCTTCGCGACCCGGGTCGCGAGGCGGCCGGCCATGGTGATGCCGCCACCGGAGTTGCGCAACGACAGGGGAGCC
>NZ_AJVB01000230.1:0-6031 GCF_000278445.1 Rhodococcus sp. R1101 | reverse complement strand
CGTGTCCACGGTCGGATCACACCGGATCCTTACGCCACAACAGTGCGTGCAGGCACTCGACGGCCTCGGCGGGCGATTCGACGTCGAGCACTCCCGCAGCGGGCATCTTCCAGCCCCCGATGGCGATGACCGGAACGCCGATCCGGACCGCGAGCGCGATCTCACTCATCGTGCCCCAGCTGCCGCCCACCGCGATCAACGCGTCGCTGCTGCGCACGAGCAGCGCGTTGCGCATCTCTCCGAGACCGGTGGGAACGGCCACCGTCAGATAGGGATTGCCCTCGGCACGGTCGTCCCCGGGTAGCAGACCGAGGGTCGTCCCGCCGGCTTCCACAGCGCCGCGACAGGCCGCCGCCATCACCCCACCCAGGCCGCCGGTGACCACGACGGCCCGGCGGCCGGCGAGGAGCCCTCCGACCTGCCGGGCGATACGTCGCTGTTCGGGCGTGGCTTCACCCGGACCCACGACCCCGACATAGCGCTGCGCGTTCATGTTCGGCATTGTGCATCATGGAACGCTCCGGAGCGCGCGGTCCGAGAACATCATTCGCGATCCGGCATCGGTCGCTCCACAACACCGCGCTCGTCGCCGGCAGTGGCGATCCTCCGCAGCCACCGCCCCGAGGCCGGCCGAGCGACCGGCTGGGGGACACTGTGGCCATGAGCAGAGCCGAGCGCCGAGCCGATACCCGCCCGGATTCCCCGTGCCCGTGCGGTCGCGGGGTACCCCTGTCCGAATGCTGTGGGCCACTGCTGGCCGGCGCGAACGCCCCGACCGCGGAGCGGCTGATGCGTTCGCGGTACACGGCATTCACGGTGGGCGATGCGGCGTACCTGATGCGGACCTGGCATCCGACCACGCGCCCGCGCTCGATCGAGTTCGACCCCGAGCAGCGTTGGACGGGGCTCGAGATAGTGCACACCACCGGTGGCGGATTCCTGCACACCACCGGCAGGGTGGACTTCCGCGCGCACTGGACGGCGTCCGGCGTGCCCGACTCCATGCGCGAACACAGCCGGTTCGTGCGGGAGAACGGCGAGTGGCTCTACCTCGACGATCACGGCGACGACTGAATCGAGTCCGTCACGGTGCGATCGGGCAGAGCACCGACGTCACGGCGCGGGTGTGCGCAGCAACGTCGTGCGGAGAGTGCCGGAGAGCCATTGCCGGTACCGATCGACATCCCATCCGCACTCGCGTCGCAGCAGGGCATGTACCTGCGGGGAACTCAGGGTGAACAGGACGTCGGCGGCGTGTTCGACGGTGACGTCCTCGCGCAGCCAGCCGGCGTGTTCGAGCCCTTCGGCGAGGGTACGGGCGTTCTCGGCCGTCGCCTTCGCGTCGTCCGCCGCGAATCGACGCATGTCGGGGTCGGCCCCCGACGATTCCACGGAGGTCATGAGCAGCCCACCCGCACGTTCGAGCATCGCGGTGCCGTAGCGGACCAGCTGCTCGACCACCAGATCCACGTGCGAGACCGTGCCGCTTCCCTTGTGGGGTTCCGGATCCGATGTGGCCGCCCGCGGGTCGCCGTCGCCGGCCACCGCGTGGTCGAGTGCCTCGCGGAAGATCTCCGCCTTGCCGCCGGGGAAGGCGGTGAACACGGTCCGTACGGCGACACCTGCTTCGTCCGCGATGTTCTTGACGGTGGTGCTGACGTAGCCGTCGCGGACGAACAGGCGCGCCGCGGCGTCGCGGATCGTCTCGCGGGTACGACGCGCCGACTCCTCCCGCAACGGTGAGATGTACCGTCGGCGGGCTCGCTCGGGATTCGGGTTCACTTCCCCAGTATCGAGTGCATTGCAGCTGCAGCAAAATTTGATGCACCGCAGCCCTGGCTCCCGACGGCCTCATCCGCTGCACCGGGGCCGCCGACACGGCATGCTGGTCGGGTGCACACCTTCGAGGTCTGGGCTCCGATCCCGTCGTCCGTCCGCCTGTTCGCCGACGGAACGCTCCACGACATGCAACGCGACGACGACGGCTGGTGGCGTGCCATCGTCGATGTCGCCCCCGACGCCCGATACGGTTTCGTGCTCGACGACGACACCGGGGCGGTCCTCCCGGACCCGCGGTCGCCCCGGCAGCCCGAGGGCGTGCACGAGCCGTCGCAGTTGCACGTGGTGGACGGAACGAAGTGGACCGATCGCGGCTGGACCGGTCGGCAACTGACGGGAAGCATCGTCTACGAGATGCACGTGGGGACCTTCACCCCCGAGGGCACCCTCGACTCCGCGATCGGCCGACTCGACGAACTCGTGGAACTGGGGGTCGAATTCGTCGAGCTCATGCCGCTCAACGCGTTCAACGGCACCCACGGATGGGGTTACGACGGGGTGCTCTGGTACGCGGTCCACGAGCCCTACGGCGGCCCCGACGCGCTGCAGCGTTTCGTCGACGCCGCTCATGCGCGCGGTCTCGGGGTCGTCCTCGACGTCGTCTACAACCATCTCGGCCCGTCCGGGAACCATCTGGGCCGCTTCGGTCCCTATCTCTCCGCGGCACCGGGCGTCTGGGGCGACAACATCAACCTCGACGGTCCGGGTTCCGGGGAGGTGCGCAAGTACATTCTCGACAACGCGCTGCGCTGGTTCCGCGACTTCCACATCGACGGGCTCCGCCTGGACGCCGTGCACGCGCTGGTCGACCACACTGCGACGCACATCCTCGAAGAACTTGCGGTCGAGACGTTCCGCCTGTCCGCCCATCTCGGTCGTCCCCTGTCGCTGATCGCGGAATCGGACCTGAACGATCCGCGGATGATCACCCCGCGGCCCGGTGGCGGTTACGGGTTGCACGCGCAGTGGGCCGACGACGTCCACCACGCGATCCACGCGGCGGTATCCGGTGAACGACAGGGCTACTACGGCGACTTCGGCTCCCTGGACTGCCTCGCGTACACCCTCGGGCACGGCTTCTTCCACGCCGGGACGTACTCCACCTTCCGCGGACGCGTCCACGGACGTCCGCTCGACACCCGGCGCACGCCGGCGAGCGGATTGGTCGCCTACACCTGCACGCACGACCAGGTCGGCAACCGGGCACTCGGCGACCGGCCGGGGGCCTATCTCGAACCCGGACAGCTCGCCCTGAAGGCCGCGCTCGTACTCACCTCACCGTTCACACCGATGTTGTTCATGGGCGAGGAATGGGGTGCGAGCACACCCTTCCGGTACTTCACGTCGCATCCCGAACCGGAACTCGCCGCGGCCGTCGTCGAGGGTCGCCGACGCGAGTTCGCCGAACACGGCTGGGACGCCGCCGACGTACCCGACCCGCAGGATCCGGAGACCTTCGTCGGATCGAAACTGCGCTGGGACGAACGCGGCGAGGACGGGCACGCCCGGTTGCTCGAGTGCTACCGGGCGCTCATCGCGCTCCGGCGAGCCCGCGCCGAGCTCACCGATCCCTGGCTCGAGCACGTGCACGTGACCTACGACGACGAGGAGAAGTGGCTCGTCGTGCACCGCGGGGCGCTCCGCGTGGCCTGCAATCTCGGACCCGATCCCGTCACCGTGCCGGTCGGCGGGAAGCCGCTGCTGTGGTGGGACGAACCGGTCGTCAACCGCACCGAATCCGCGGTGCTCGTCCCGGGCTGGTCCTTCGCCGTCCTCGAGGCTCCGGACACGCCCCAGCGATAACGTTCGTCGAGCGAAAAAGTCGTTGATTATGCCACGAGTGAGCGAGTACCGTCTCGGGTACCGTCGAATTCTCGAGGTGAATCCCTATGAAAACCAGGAAGATTCTGGCGAGCGCATTTCTCGGCACCGCCCTCGTTCTCGTTCCCGCCGGAGTCGCATCGGCGTCCCCGACCGTCGACACCGCACCCGGGATCGTGAATGTCGGCGGCGGACACGATGACCACGGAAATTACGACCACCACGATCACGACCAGTACTACAACCGTCACGACAAGAACTACGACCGCGACCATCACCGGGACAACTACTGGCGGCCCGACTGCTACTGGTGGGGCCCGTGGTGGGTGTGCAATCACTGGTGACCGCACACCACTCCTGACGCGACCGGGGCGCCCGGTTACGTCAGATAACGATAGGCCGGCGACCCCGGCTCGAGTCGCTGCGCGTCGATCGGCGATGCGTCCATGCGATGGAGCAGCGACGAAAGGCCTTCTGCAGCACCCAGTTCGATACCGACGAGGGCGGCACCGGTCTCCCGGTTGTTGCGCTTGACGTACTCGAACAGGGTGATGTCGTCGTCCGGCCCGAGGACCTCGTCCAGGAACCGGCGCAGCGCACCGGGCTCCTGTGGGAAGTCCACGAGGAAATAGTGCTTGAGTCCGCGGTGGACGAGCGACCGCTCGATGATCTCGCCGTAGCGTGAGACGTCGTTGTTGCCGCCCGACACCAGGCACACCACGTTCGCTCCGGGCTGCACCGAGATCGCGTCGAGGGCGGCGACGGACAGCGCGCCGGCGGGCTCGGCGATGATGCCTTCGTTCTGGTACAGGTCGAGCATCGTGGTGCACAGTGCACCCTCGTCGATCTGGGTCATCCCGAACGGTGCGCGGCCGAGCCCTTCGCGGCGCAGCGTGGCCACGAGCGGCAGGCTCGAATGGGACACGACCTCCGCGCCGAGTTCGGACACGACCGCGTAGGGAACGTCGCCGATCCGTTTGACCGCGGCGCCGTCGACGAACGGCTCGACCTCCGGCAGCGTCACCGGACCGCCCGCGACCAGCGCGGCCGTCATCGATGCTGCTCCCGCCGGCTCGACGCCGACGATCGACGTGCGCGGGGACCGCTCGCGCAGATACGCGGCAACGCCGGCGACGAGGCCACCCCCGCCCACGGGGACGAGCACGACATCGAGATCGCCGTCGAGTTGTTCGAGGATCTCGCGCGCGATCGTGCCCTGCCCGGCGGCCGTGCGGGCGTCGTCGAAGGGCGGGATCATCGTCGCTCCGGTACGGAGCGCATCGTCCGCTGCCGCCGCGGCCGCGGCGTCGAAGGTGTCGCCGACGCCGATGAGTTCGACGCTGTCCCCGCCGTGCACGCGGATCCGGTCGCGCTTCTGCTTGGGAGTGCGGGTGGGCACGTAGATTCGGCCCTGGATTCCCATCACCCGGCACGCGTAGGCCACACCCTGGGCGTGGTTTCCTGCGCTCGCCGTGACCACACCTGCGGTGCGTTCGGCCGCGTCGAGCTGTGCCATCGCGTTGTATGCGCCGCGGAGCTTGAAAGACCGCACGCGAGTGAGATCCTCACGCTTGAGGTAGACGTTCGCACCCACGAGGGCCGAGAGCCGGGGGCTGAGCTCGAGCGGGGTCGGGGCGACCGCCTCCGAAATTCGCTCGGCAGCCGCATCGATGTCGGCCGCGCCGGGCACGGCAGTCACAGTCGTCGGTTCTGCTGTTCGCGAAGTGGAGGTCACCCGTCAATGCTGCCACTCCCCCGAATCGCCCACCACGGCGGGACCCGCCTCACGGGGACGGCAGCATCTTCGGATTCTTCGCCGTGATCGGCTACGCGCCCGCAGCACCCCCGGCGATCGATTCCGGGTCTTCGGCGAGCTCGAGGACGAAGAGCGGGATCTCACGGTCGGTCTTCTCCTGATATTCCGCGTACGGCGGGAACGCCTCGACGGCACGTTCCCACCATTGCGCCTTCTCGTCGCCGTGGACCTCGCGAGCGATCATGTCCCGTATCTCGGTGCCGTCCCGCAACTCGACGTGCGGATTCGCCAGGACGTTGTGGTACCAGACCGGATGCTTCGGAGCGCCGCCCAGCGACGCGACGGCGGCATAGGCACCCTCGTGTTCGACGCGCATGAGAGGGATCTTGCGGAGCTTGCCGGACTTCGCCCCGACCGTGGTCAGGATGATCACCGGCCGACCCTGGAGGGTCGTGCCGCGGGTACCGCCCGACGACTCGTACTCCTCGACCTGCTTCGCGCTCCATTCGACGGGACTCGGTTCGTACTCTCCGTGCAGTGGCATGCCGATCAGTCAACACGCTCATGGTGACGGTCGCCGCTCGATTGCCGAGTTCGGTGGCCCGAACTCTTCCC
>NZ_AJVB01000229.1:0-6038 GCF_000278445.1 Rhodococcus sp. R1101 | reverse complement strand
CGCTCGTGCGCATCCCGGTGCGGGTCGGATGGATCGCCACCGGCGAACCGCGGGTCGCGACCGTGGTGGACGAGGTCCGCGCACGTGGCGCACGCCGCGTGTTCGTGGCGTCCTGTCTGCTCGCCGACGGCCTGTTCCATCGTCGCCTGTCCGAGGTCGGTGCAGACGGTGTCGCCGCACCGATCGGAGTGGCCGAACCCGTCGTCGACCTCGTCGTCCGGCGCTACCGCTCCGCGGTCGAGGCGCTGCGCGCGCTCGCGCCGAACGAGGCGCCTCGCCGCGCCGCGCCTGTGGGATCGGCTCGCCCCCGCGCCTGACTCAGTGGGGGAGTGGTAACAACTCCACGGGATCGCCGTCCGCGGCTCCCGGCGGCACCACCGCGATCGCGGTGCGCCCGATGAGACCGGCCAGATGCGCGGTGCGAATCATGTTGTCGCACAACCATCGTCCCTGCTCGTCCTGGCGGGCAGGAAGCAGGCGTGTGATGTCGCCGACGACCTCCGAGGCATTGGCCAGCGGAGCGATCACGGCTGCGGCGGGTGTACGGAGCGTGCGACCGTCGGCGATCGCGGGCAGCATCACCAGCAGGGTCGACACCGCCGCCACCGGATTTCCGGGTAACCCCAGCACGGCGCGGCCGTCCGGCAGCGTCGCCGCGACCTGCGACCCGCCGGGCTTGCACCGGACCCGTTCGACGACCACCTGCGCGCCGGCCCGCGCCAGCGCCCCCGCAACTGATCGGCGGCACCCCCTCCCGTCGCCCCCACGATGACGATCGCATCGGCATCGGTGCCCGCGAACAATGCGTCGAATCCGTCCGCGGTGTCGCGGAGATGCCCGTCACCGACCACCACCGCACCGCACCAGCGGACGAAATCGGGGAGTACCGGCCCCAGCGAGTCGCGCGTCTGCCCCTCGCGGAGCGGGCCGGTGCGGCGGATCTCGTCACCCGTGAGCGCGATGTGTACCCGCACGGGACCGCGCACCTCCACTGCCGTGACCTCACCGCTGGCGGCCGCGGAGACCACCGCGGGGCTCACGGCGGTGCCGGCAGGGGCGAGAATCGTTCCCGGCTCCCAGTCCTCACCGCGGCGACGCGCGTCGTCGCGGATCGGCGCATCGGGCAGGCGGGAGACGAGACCGTTCTCGACACGGACGAATTCGTCGCGCACGACGGCGGTCGCGCCGGTCGGCAGGTGGGCACCCGTCGCGATCCGGGCCGCCTCCCCGTCGTGGAGCGTGAGCGATCCGCCGTCGCCCGCATAACGGATCTCGTCGCGCAGCAACCACGGTCCGTCGCCGGCCACCGCGTAGCCGTCCATGGCCGAGGTCCGCACCCGAGGTAATGCCTCTGCCGCGACGAGCGGTGCCGCCAGCGTGGTGCCCCGCGCGTCCTCGACTGCGGCGATGCGAGACGGCAACGGCACCAACGCTTCCCGTAGCATCCTGCGCGCGTGACCGGGGTCGGTGGCGACCTGGACGGTCGCGGATCCGGCGCGCGCCGCCCGAAGGTCGTCCGGGGTGTCGCAGTCGGTGGCCTCGGGAACCGCGACGGTGACGTACCGCTCGGGAACCAACGCCTTCATGGGCCGGTTCGCGACGTCTCCGCCGAGAGCGGCCAGACGTGCGGCCAGTGCCGGTGTCCGCCATGCGGCGAGCAGGAACTGCACCCGCCCGGTCTCGTCCATCGCGAAGGCGGCCTCGGCCCTCGTGTCCTCGTTCAGGGCCTCCAGCAGGGCTGAGACGGTCTTCGGCGTGACGAACGGAAGGTCGGCGGCGAGGGTGACCACGAGATCGGCGACCGGATCCGCCGCTGCCAGCGCCGCCACCGGCCCCCCGCCCGGCGGTGTCTCCTGGATCTGCAGCACGTGCGGGTCGAGATCGTCGCGGTGCGGGCCGATCACCGTCACCCGTGCACAGCCCTCGACCGCGGCGAGAGCGGTGTCCAGCATCCTCCGGCCACCGACCGTCAGAGCGGGCTTGTCGACGCCTCCCATGCGGGTCGCGCGACCGCCCGCGACGATCACGGCTTCGACGTGCGTGAGCGTGCTCATGCCTTCATGCTGCCTCATCCACCCTCACAGGACCGTCCCTGCGCACGCACCGCGCGGCATAGACTGCCGGTCATGTTCTTCGGATGGCGGAACGGTGCCGCGGTATGCGTCGTTCTCCTGTCCTGGCTCGTCGCCACCGTCGTGCCGGTCACCGCCGTGTCCGCCGGCGACACCGCCGGACTGCTCGTCGGACTTCTGATGGTGCTCCTTGCGACGCTCGCGTTCGTCGCGGCCGCCGACGACCCGTTGTTCGCTTTCGGCCGCAGTGTCCGAGGGCCGACCTCCGAGGAACGACGCCTGCGCGGCGGGTTCCGTCGCCACTCCCACCCCGACACCCCCGGACGGCCACGTCCACGCTCACCCGGTTCCGTCCTCGCCTTCGACACTTCGTCCGACGAGGAACACCGGGAGACCTTCCATGTCCGATCCCATCCGATGCGGCGCACCCGCCGTGTCCGTCCGGAATGCCCACCGTTCGTTCGGTGACCTGACCGTCTTCACCGGGGTGAACGTCGACCTCGCCCCGGGCCGATGTTGCGCCGTGGTCGGGGCGAACGGCACCGGCAAATCCACTCTGCTCAGATGCATCGTCGGCGCCGACCGGCTCGACGAGGGTGTCGTCGAGATCGACGGCGTCCCCGTCGACGAGAGCTCCCCGACGTTGCGCCGGCGGGTCGCCGCAGTCCTCGGCGACGTCGCGACGTTCGCGCATCTCACCGCACACGAACACCTGCAACTCGTCGCGACCGGTCACGGCGTGACCGACCCGTTCGCCGCCGCCACCCGGGTTCTCGAGGAGGTCGGTCTCGCCTCGTCGGCGGATCGACTGCCGGTGACCTTCTCGGGCGGGCAGCGCCGCCGGCTCGCCCTGGCCTCCGCGCTGGTCCGACCGCGGCGGCTGCTCGTCCTCGACGAACCCGAACAACATCTCGACGAGGCCGGGCGCCGGTGGCTGGCGTCCACGCTTGCGGCCGAGAAGCGTGCCGGCGGCACCGTGCTGATGGTCTCGCACGATGCCGGGCTGGTGGACGCGGTCGACGATGTGGTGGTGGAGGCGGACCGATGGAACTGACCGCGGTCGTCCCCGGCGCGCGGGATCTCCGCGCGCTCCGTCGCAGCTTCGAGCGTCGACACGCCCCGTTCGCGGATCGTCCCGCCGCGGTCGTGCTGATCCTCCTCGGCCTGTATGTGGGAGGGGGATCGGCGTGGTGGCTGTTCTCCCTGCCGTCGGCGCCGGTCGCCTGCACGGCTCCGATCGGACGTGACGCGGGGTGCACCTCGGCATGGGCATGGGCGGTCGTCGCGGTCGCGGCCGCGGTGGGGACGGCGTCCGCCCGGGCTGTCGGTCCGGTGACGTGCGGTGCCGAGACGGAGTTCTGGCTGCTGTCCACACCGATGGATCGCGGCGCGGCACTGCGGCCCGGCGCGGCGGCGATCCTGATGGGCGGTGCGGTCGCGGGTGCCCTGGCAGGACGGCTCGCGACCTTCGTGGCCGCCCCGCCGGATCGGCTCGCGTTCACGCTGCTCACCGTCGCTCTCGGTGTCGGTGCCATCGCCCTTCCGATGCTCGCGCAGTGCCGGATGCTCCCGTCCGCCGTCGTGAGCATCGTGCTCCGGCTGTGTTTCTCGGCCCTACCGGGCGTGATGATCGTCGCCGCCACCGGCGTGCCGATACCGCCACCGGGGCCGGTGCTCGTCGCCGTCGTCTGGGCCGTCGTCGCGGCGCTGGCGATCTCGGCACTGCTCGCGTGCGGCAGGATCGCCGCACCCGAGTGGAGGGCCGGAGCGGGCACCGCGGTGGGTGTGTCGGCCTCGCTCACCGCGCTGGATCCGTCGCTGCTGGTCGACGTGGTCGAGCACAGGGCGTGGCTGCGCATCGGAGCCCGTCGCTCCCGGATGCTGCCGCGCGGCCGGATCGCGGCGCTCGTCCGTGCCGATCTGCTCCGCCATGCCCGCCGGCCGGCACCCGTGCTCCTCACGTGTGCCGCTCTGCTCGGCGTCGCGGTCCTCGCGTCGGTCGTATCGCCGCCTGCCGCCGCGGTCGTGCACCTCGTCACCGTCTTCGTGGTGGCTGTGGCCTTCGGTGCGGGTCTGCGCGACGTGTGCCGCGACCCCGATGTCGCCGTTCTGCTGGGCGCGAGCGACGCACAACTGCGCCTTCCTCTTTCGGTCGTCCCGGGCGCGGCCGCCGTGATCGCCGCCGTCGTCACGGCCCTCGCCGGGAGTGCGTCGGTGGTGAGCGCCGCGGTCGGGATCGTCGGTGGGTGCGCGGCCGCCTACCGTATGCGCACGCGACCGCCGATCGGGTACGACGGCCTGATCCTCGAGACGGCGGTCGGGCAGATTCCGGTCGATCTGCTCCGGCAGTGGGCCAGGGGACCGGATCTACTCGTCGTCTGCGCGTGGCTCGTCGCCGTGCTCGCGTGAGCCGTGCGGGAACCGGTGGCGTGCCCGGGACAGGTCGACCCTGTCGCCGGAGATCGGGACGCCTTCGAGTTCGAGGCGTGCGAGCTGCCGTCGGGCGATGTGCGCGGCCGGTCGCCCGGAGGCCGGGACCACGCGATGCCACGGCAGGTCGGCGGAATCGGTCCGCATGATCCAGCCCACCGTCCGCGCACTCGACAGGCCCGCGGCGGCGGCGATGTCGCCGTAGGTCACGACCTGCCCCGCCGGCACCGAGGCCACGAGTTCGCGGACCCGTTCGATCTGCTCGTCCGTGGTGGCCACCGGCTACACCATCCGGGCCACGAGTTCGGCGGTCTCGGCGGGACGCGCCTGGTCGATCATGTGGTCGCAGTCGAATTCGAGCACGGTCAGGTCGTCGCCGAGCCGCTCCGCGAGGTCGCGACGGAAGTCCGCCGTGGTGTACGGGGGCTGCACCTTCCCGGCCCGCACGAGGATCGTCGGGATGCCGGACGGCGGCAGGACGGGTTCGCGGGCGAGCTCGCCCCACGAGGCGACCAGGGCCGGTACGCACACCCGCCAGCCGACGCGCCCCGAGTCCGGCTTCACGAGATGTTCGGCGATCTCCTCGTCGAGCAGCTCGGGTGCCACCTCACTCCAGTCGCCGTGGACCTTCTCCGCACGGGCTTCGGCCTCGTCCGTGTAGTCGGGATGACGGTGGGTGAGGTCGGCGATCTCGAGCATCCGGCCGGCCGGGAGACCGATCGCCGGGTCGAGGAGCACCAGCGCCCGCACCCGGTCGGGCACCGCGGCGGCCAGGTGCAGCGCGAGGGCGCCGCCGAACGAATGCCCCACCACGGTGACGGGACCGGTGGTGTGCGCGTCCAGCACCGCCGTCAGGTCGGCGACGTGGGCTTCGAACGACCAGGGGGGAGTCCACGGGGAGCGTCCGTGTCCGCGCAGGTCGGGGGCGACGAACCGCAGGTGGGGCAGGTGCCGCTCCGCGAGGTTCCGCCAGCGCCGGCCGTGACCGGTGAGGCCGTGCAGCGCGAGGACCTCCGGTCCGTCGTCGGGCCCGAACAGATGGGTGTGCAGAAGCTCGGTGGCACTCACGCCGACCACTATCGCAGTCGTCGTGGCGCCACGCACCGCGCACCGGACCTGTCGTACCGATCTGGTGGGATGGGGTCATGCTCGACGTCGACACCGGCATCCCCGACCTGCACCCGATCCGGGCGCAGGGCACCGACCTGCCTGCCACCGTCTCGCGCATGTCCGAACCCCATCTCCCCGATCGTGTCCGCCGTCCGGCCGCGCGTCTGGTGCGCCGGTCCGGCGAAGCGCCGGCGGCACGCGAGTGGCCCGACGACGTGCGCGTGGTGTTCGACGATGCTCCTCCCGCCCTCCGCTGGCGGCCCTGGCAGATCCTCGGCGGGCCCGGCACCGGCAAGACGTCCCTGCTCGTCGATCTCGCGGTCCATCGCATCGCGAACGGTGCCGATCCGGAGTCGGTGCTGATCCTCACCCATTCGCGGCGGGCGGCCACCGCCGTGCGCGAGGCGATCACGGCCGGTCTGATCG
>NZ_AJVB01000228.1:0-6056 GCF_000278445.1 Rhodococcus sp. R1101 | reverse complement strand
CGTTCTCCGTATCCCCCGCGGCCAGGTGGTGCGGTTACGTGCCCGAGGAACCACCCACCTGCCGATAGACAGGCCGGTCACGGTGGGGCTGTTGTTGAGCGAATTCGTCGAACTGCAGGAGCCTGCCACACGCTCCGATCTCGAGACGCTGACCGCCTACACCTCCTGCCCGCATACCCGCGAGCAAGTGAGGGCACTCGCCCACGCCTACGCCGAGGAGATTCTGGCCAAGCACGTGTGCGTGACCGATCTATTGGAATGGTTCCCTTCGATCACGCTGCCGCTGGCGGTCTTTCTGGAAACTACCGGACCGATCCGTCCGCGTTGTTACTCGATCTCGTCGTCACCGTCGGCGAGGCCGGGTCATGTCCGGCTCACCGTCGGGCTGGTGGAAGGTGCCGCGTGGTCGGGCACGGGCCGGTACCGAGGCACGTGCTCTGCCTACCTGGCAGATCTGACACCCGGAGAGATCTTCTACGGTCATGTCCGCACGCCCATACCGTCGTTCCGTTTACCCGCCGATCCGACGACCCCGGTGATTCTGATCGGCCCCGGAACCGGTATCGCACCGTTGAGGGGTTTCCTGGAAGAGCGCGCCCACACCGCCTCGACAGGACCGATCGAGCTGTTCACCGGTTGCCGTCACCCGAAGCACGACCGGCTCTACGGCGACGAACTCGACACCTGGCACGAAGCCGGCCGGGTGCGGGTGCACACGGCCTACTCCGCGCTGCCCGGCCATCCGATCCGCTACGTCCAGCACGCCGTGGCTGCCGAAGCCGACCGCATCTGGGACCTACTCGAACAAGGGGCACATATCTACATCTGTGGAGACGGACTGCGCATGGCACCGGCTGTCCGACAAGCGTTGGCACAGATCTACGCCGACCGGACGGGCGACGACGGAGAAGTTCGGCTGCGTCGCCTCGAGACCGAAGGGCGCTACCATCAGGACATCTTTGCCTGACACCACACGCGATCGAACGAAGGCGGCAGCTGCACATCGCCGGCAATGGCTGCACAGCTGAACGATTCACTCGTCTTCCCGGACCGGACCGTGCACGCGCACCGATTCGATCGTTCACCGGTCGGGCAGTTGCCTCCGACCCGGGCGGCGCTCCCCCGGAGGAGCAGAGCCGATATCAGGATCCCGTATGGATATCGCCGGAGAGCATCAGGATTTCGTAAGGATCCGGCCGAACCGGTTCGGTGGGTGCCAGCGTGTGGTGCGGGTGCCGACCGGCGCCTGTTCGTGTCGACGGCAAGGGAAGACGATATGACCGACACCGCATACGTGGTGCTGATCTTGATGGGGTTCTCGGTGTGCGCCCTGGTGCTGCGGGCTCTGTACGTGCGCGGTGAGAGATGACCTGGACGGGTATGGGGAGCGTCGCGCTCGTCGTGCTTGCGGCGGCACTGGTGGTGTACCTGCTGAGCGCACTGCTCGATCCGGAGAGGTTCTGACGGTCCGATGAATCCTGCTGTGGCCGCGGGACTGCAGATCGCTTTGGTCGTCGCAGTCCTGGCTTTGACCTATGTTCCGCTCGGTGACTATATGGCGAGGGTCTACACGACCGATCTCGCCCTGCGATGGAAGGACTTTCGAGTCGAGTCCCTGATGTACCGACTGTGCCGGATCGATCCCCGCGCCGAACAGACCTGGTACGGATACGCCGCGAGCGTGCTCGGCTTCTCGCTGGCGAGTGTGCTCTTCCTCTACGCGCTGCAGCGTCTTCAAGGTGTCCTGCCGCTCGACCACGGTCTGGGGGCGGTGAGTCCGGCAGTCGCATTCAATACCGCCGTCTCCTTCGTCACCAACACCAACTGGCAGTCCTACGTTCCCGAGACGACGATGAGCCCGATGACCCAATCTGTCGGTCTCGCGGTACAGAACTTCGTGTCCGCAGCCGTCGGTATGGCCGTGGCGGTTGCGTTGATTCGCGGCCTGGTGCGTGTCGGAGGTGGCGGTGAGATCGGCAACTTCTGGGTGGACCTGACCCGCGGGACCGTGCGCATCCTGTTGCCGCTGGCGTTCGTGATTGCACTGATCCTGTTGTCCCAGGGAGTAATCCAGTCGTATCGCAGCGGGTTCACCGCCACCGGCCTGGACGGGAACACGGTCACCACAGCATTGGCGCCGGTCGCCTCGCAGGAGGCCATCAAGGAACTGGGCACCAACGGGGGCGGCATCCTCGCCGCCAACTCTGCACACCCGTTCGAAAACCCCACCCCGATCAGCAACATCGTCGAGATTCTCGCGATCCTTCTGATTCCGGTCGCATTGACCCGCACCTTCGGCACGATGATCGGCAACCGCCGACAAGGCCTGACTGTCCTTGCCGTGATGGCCCTGCTCTACACCACCGTGCTGGCAGTGACGATGGCGGCCGAATCCGGCACTCGCGGCGTGGCCGCGAATGCCGCCGGCGCGATGATGGAGGGCAAGGAGGTGCGCTTCGGGATTCCCGGTTCGGTGCTGTTCGCCGTGACGACCACAGGAACGAGCACGGGCGCGGTGAACTCCGCGCACGACAGCATGTCCCCGCTCGGCGGCGGCGCCGTGCTGCTGAACATGCTGCTCGGCGAGATCGCGCCGGGTGGAGTGGGAACCGGCTTGTACGGCATCCTCGTCCTGTCGGTCATCGCCGTGTTCGTCGGCGGTCTGCTCGTGGGCCGTACCCCCGAGTTCCTCGGCAAGAAGTTGCGCAGACGAGAAATCACCCTGGCCGCGCTGGCGGTGCTGGTAATGCCTGCGCTGGTGCTCACCGGCACCGGGATCACAGTGATTCTCTCGTCCACGACCGGATACCTCGGCAACTCGGGTGACCCGGGCACGCCCGGCGCGATCCACGGCTTCACCGAGGTGCTCTATGCCTACGCGTCCGCGTCGAACAACAACGGCAGCGCCTTCGGTGGCCTCACCGCGACGAGCGACTGGCTTCAATCCTCCCTCGGGATGTGCATGCTGTTCGGGCGGTTCCTGCCGATCCTGTTCGTCCTCGCCCTGGCCGGGTCGTTCGCCACACAGCGACGCGTCCCGTCCGGTTCGGGGACCCTTCCCACCGCCGGCGTCGCATTCGCCGGTCTGCTCACCGGCACGACGGTGCTTGTCGCGGCCTTGACCTTCTTCCCCGCCCTCGCCCTGGGCCCGATCGCAGAGGCACTGCAGTGACTGTAGATGTTCGTCCGGAGCGGGAGACCGCCTCCACCCGGCCACACCGTGTCGGCAGCGGGGTGTTCACCACCCGCGAGCTGGTGACGTCGTTGCCCGGCGCGATACGCAAGCTCGACCCCCGACATGTGGCGCGCAATCCGGTCATGTTCGTCGTACTGGTCGGTTCGGTGGTGGCCACCACTGCGGCCGCGGCCGAAGGCAGTCTGTTCGCCTGGTCGATCGCGGCGTGGCTGTGGTTCACCGTGCTGTTCGCCAACCTCGCCGAGTCGGTCGCCGAAGGGCGCGGCAAGGCACAAGCAGCGAGCCTCCGAAAAGTCAAACAGGACACCATCGCTCGCCGCCTCACCGGTCGCGGCACCGAGGAATCCGTCTCGACCACCGAACTGCACGTGGGCGATCTCGTCGTCGTGGAGAGCGGGCAGACGATTCCCGGTGACGGGGATGTGATCGACGGTATCGCCACAGTCGACGAATCGGCGATCACCGGGGAATCCGCGCCGGTGATCCGGGAATCCGGTGGGGACCGGTGCGCGGTCACCGGTGGTACCACCGTGCTCTCCGACCGCATCGTCGTGCGGATCACCGCCGCGCCCGGACAGACATTCGTGGACCGGATGATCGCTCTCGTCGAAGGCGCCGCCCGGCAGAAGACCCCCAACGAGATCGCCTTGAACATCCTGCTCGCCGCGTTGACGATCGTGTTCTTGCTCGCGGTCGTCGCGATCGGGCCGATGAGTGCGTATGCCGGGGTCGAGCAAGGACCGGTCGAACTGGTCGCACTGCTGGTGTGCTTGATCCCCACCACCATCGGCGCGTTGTTGTCCGCGATCGGCATCGCCGGCATGGACCGGCTCGTCCAACGCAACGTCCTGGCCAAATCCGGCCGTGCAGTCGAAGCCGCCGGGGACATCGACACACTGTTGCTGGACAAGACCGGCACCATCACCTACGGCAACCGTCGCGCCACCGCATTGCACCCCGCCCCCGGCGTCACGGATGCCGAAGCCGCTTCGGCCGCGCGACTGTCGAGTCTGGCCGACGGCACACCCGAGGGCCGCAGCATCGTCGAACTGTGTGCCGAGCGGTACCACCTCGATGCGAGTCCGTCCGGCAACGAGCGCTCCGCGGAGTTCGTCGCATTCACGGCGCACACCCGGATGAGCGGGCTCGACATGACCGGTGATGCCGGGAGCCCCGTCCGCATCCGCAAAGGCGCCGCCGACGCCCTCATCCGCTGGGTGGACGAGCACGGTGGGGCGACACCGCCGGAGGTGACCGTCGTCGTCGACAGAATCGCCCGTGACGGCGGGACTCCGCTGGTGGTGGCCCGAGCCGATGATCGCAACGCATCGGTACTCGGCGTCATCGAATTGACCGACGTGGTCAAACCCGGCATGGCGCAGCGGTTCGCCCAACTGCGGGCAATGGGCATCCGCACGGTGATGATCACCGGCGACAACCCTCTCACCGCCAAGGCCATCGCGTCCGAGGCCGGGGTCGACGACTTTCTCGCCGAAGCCACGCCGGAGGACAAGCTGGCATTGATCCGAGCGGAGCAGCAGGGTGGTCGCCTCGTCGCGATGACCGGCGACGGGACCAACGACGCACCGGCCCTCGCTCAGGCAGATGTGGGCGTGGCGATGAACACCGGAACCTCGGCAGCCAAGGAAGCCGGGAACATGGTCGATCTCGACTCCGACCCGACGAAGTTGATCGAGGTCGTGGAGATCGGCAAACAGTTGCTCATCACGCGCGGGGCCCTGACCACATTCTCGCTGGCCAACGACCTGGCCAAGTACTTCGCGATCCTGCCGGCCCTCTTCAGCGGGATCTATCCGCAACTGGCCGGGCTGAACATCATGGGTCTTGCCACACCGCAATCCGCGATCCTCTCGGCGGTGATCTTCAATGCGCTGGTGATCGTGGCGCTGATCCCTCTTGCCCTGAAGGGGGTGCGCTACCGACCGGCGAGCGCGTCATCGCTGCTCAGCCGCAATCTGCTGATCTACGGTCTCGGCGGGGTGATCACGCCGTTCGTCGGGATCTGGTTGATCGATCTCGTGGTGCGTCTTGTTCCGGGAATGGGGTGATCGTGATGCGATCGTTCGGCTTCATCACAGGCGTAGTGCGAGCGGCTCGGGTGGGACTGCTGATGCTCGTCGCTCTGAGCGTGATCGTGGGCGTGGCCTACCCGGCCGCAGTATGGGCACTCGGACGACTGGGATCCGTCAGCGCCGAGGGGTCGCCCCTGACGGATGCGAACGGGTGCGTGGTCGGCAGCAAGCTGATCGGTGTGGACCCACAGGTCCCCGCGGGCGAGCCGGATCCCTTCTTCCACCTTCGGACGGTGGGATCCGTCGCCGACGATGACGCCTTCACCCCGGGCGACCCGGCCGCTGCGCTCCCGTCGAACCAGGGCCCGAGCAGTGAGATCCTCGCCCGCTTCGTCGAGGAACGACGCGCGGTGATCGCGGCGCGGGAGAACGTGACACCGCACTCGATACCGGTCGACGCGGTCACGGGATCCGGATCCGGCATCGATCCGCACATCTCCCCTGGCTATGCGGCCTTGCAAGTGCCCCGGGTAGCGCGGGTCACCGGCATCGCCGAAGAACAGGTCCGCGACCTCGTCGCCGCGCACACCGAGGGCCGACAACTCGGATTTCTCGGGGTCGAACGAGTCAACGTACCCGAGTTGAACGTCGCCCTGGGACTGACTGCACCCGACTGCGACCAGGTTTCCTCGGGTGGATGATGGCATCGTGACCAGTACTGCGCCCAACACATCTCGACCGCTGCGGCGGGGACGGCTGCGAATCTATCTCGGAGCCGCCCCCGGCGCGGGCAAGACGTTCGCGATGCTCGGCGAAGCGCACCGGCG
>NZ_AJVB01000227.1:0-6069 GCF_000278445.1 Rhodococcus sp. R1101 | reverse complement strand
CTGATCTACATCCCGCTCTACCTGCACAAGGGGCTGACGCTCACCGCGCTGCTGTACGGAGGCTTCCTGCTTCTGTGCATCCGGGGTCTGCTCGCCTGGCGACGCTCGATGGTGGCCGAACGGGAACCGGTGGAGGTGCGCTGATGTACCGGCACGCACTCGTCATCGGAAAGTTCTATCCACCCCATGTCGGTCACCATCACCTCGTCCGCCGTGCCGCGGAGCTCGCCGAGCGCGTCACCGTCGTCGTCGTGTCCTCTGCGGCGGAGACGATTCCGCTGAGCGCACGCGTGTCGTGGATGCGGGAATCGCACGCCGGCGAGGCGACGGTCAGCGTGACGGGAATACCGTGCGACGCGCCGATGGACCTCGAATCGGACACCGTATGGACCGCGCAGGTCGCCTGCATGAAAGCAGCCGCGCGTACCGTCACCGATATTCCGGTCGACGCGGTGGTCTCGAGCGAGAAGTACGGTGACGAACTCGCTCGACGCTTCTCGGCCACTCACGTGTGCGTCGATCCGTCGCGTGTCGCCCATCCCGCATCCGGCACGGCTTGTCGCGGCGACCTCGCCGGGCACTGGGACGATCTGGACGCACCCGCCCGGGCCGGCCTCACGACCCGCATCGTCGTCCTCGGCGCCGAGTCGACGGGCACCACCACCGTCAGCCGCGAACTGGTACGCCGGTACCGGAAACGGGGAGGGGTCTGGGAACGAACCCGGTGGGTGCCGGAATACGGACGACAGGCCACCTACGACAAGCTCGGCACCGGAACTGTCGACGACATCGACTGGACCGGAGACGATTTCGAGAACATTGCCGTCGAGCAGACGCGCCTCGAGGAGGACGCGGCACGGGAAGGGTCTCCGCTGCTCGTCTGCGATACCGACGCGTTCGCGACGACCGTGTGGGAGCGACGCTATCTCGGCAGCAGCGAACGGGCCTGGCGCGGCGTCCGCAGCCGGCGAGCGTTGTATCTGCTCACCGATCACCATGGGGTTCCGTTCGTGCAGGACGGCATCCGGGACGGTGAACACATCCGAGCGGAGATGACGGAGTGGTTCGTCGACGCGCTCACGGCCACGGGCCGCTCCTGGGTGCTGCTCACCGGAAGCCTCGAGGAGCGGGTGGACCTGGCGGAACGGGTGGCGGACCGGGCATTGCTGCTGGGCTCGCAGTTCGGTGCGCCGCTGTAGAGCCAGGATTCGTCTTCCCCCTCTCACGTTATACCGGATCCTCGGCCCTCATGAGGATCGGCGATTCGGTTCATACTCGCCCACACAGCATCGAATCAGCAGGTGGGGAGCCGGAATGGGATATGTACACAATTTTCGGGAGATCGACCGAACGGCGGTGTCGATCGTCGGTGGCAAGGGAGCGAACCTCGGGGAGTTGCGGCGCATCGGCGGCGTCGACGTGCCCGACGGGTTCTGTGTGACGACGGATGCCTATCGAAAGGTGCTCTCCGATCTACCGCACGTCGACGACCTGCTCGAGCGACTCGCGAAGATCGAGCCCGGCGATATCGGAGCGGTGAGCGCGCAGATCCGCACGGAGATCGGCGAGTGCTCGATCCCGGACGACATCGCCGGGGAGATCGCCGCGCACGTTCGCGAACTCGGTGAGGAGGTGCCCGTCGCGGTGCGTTCCAGCGCGACCGCCGAAGACCTGCCGACGGCTTCCTTTGCAGGGCAACAGGACAGCTACCTGGACGTCGTCGGTGCGGCAGAGGTGCTCCGGCACCTCCGCATGTGCTGGGCGTCGCTGTTCACCGAGCGCGCCGTGACCTACCGGTTCGGCAACGGCATCGACCACCGGAAGGTACATATGGCCGTGGTCGTGCAGCGGATGGTGTTCCCGCAGGCCTCGGGTGTTCTGTTCACCGCCGATCCTGTCACCTCGGACCGCACGGTGTCCCGGGTGGATGCGGTCGCAGGACTCGGTAACGACCTGGTGTCCGGCCTGGTGAACGCCGATGCGTACGCGGTGCGTGCCGGCGAGGTCGTGGACCGGACGCAGCGCCAGGAGGCACCGGTGCTGACCGACACGCACCTCGTCGAACTCGTGCAGTTGGGCAGACGCATCGAAGCGCACTTCGGGCGTCCCCAGGACATCGAATGGTGCTTGGCCGACGACGTCTTCCACATCGTGCAGAGCCGCCCGATCACCACGCTGTTTCCCGTTCCGGAGGCCGACGACGACGAGAACCACGTGTACCTGTCCGTCGGTCACCAGCAGATGATGACCGATCCGCTGAAGCCACTGGGAATCTCCGTGTGGCAGTTGACCAGCCGTGCGCCCATGCGACACGCGGGTGGACGGCTCTTCGTCGACGTCACGGCCATGTTGGCCTCACCCACCCAGGGGCCGGGCATCGTCGGGATGATCGGCAGCTCCGACCCGCTCTTCGGCGACGCGCTGCGAACCGTGCTCGATCGAGGATTCGTCCCGACGCGCCCGGACGACCCTGCCGCCGCGCGGGTCGGTCTGCCACCCGCCCCGGACGAGATCGACCCGGCCGTCGTCCCCGAACTCGTGGCGCAGAACGAGGCCGCGATCGCCGAATCCGCGCGTCGCGTCGAGAACGAGACCGGTTCGGCGTTGCTCGATGTCATTCGCGCCGACATCCGCGATCTGCAGGAGGCGTTGTTCGGCCGGCAGGTCGGTGAGGTGATCGCGGCGGGCATGGAAGCGGCCGAGCGGCTCAACGAACTGGGGCGTGAATGGTTGGGGGAGAAGAACGTTGCGGACGTGATCTCCCGCTCGGTGCCCTACAACGTCACCTCGGAGATGGGGCTGGCGCTGCTGGACGTCGCCGATGCGGCTCGTCCGCATCCCGACGTCGTGATATTCCTCCGGCAGGTCGACGAGGAGGGCTTCGACGACGCACGTTTCCTCGACGAACTCGGCGCACACACGGGCGGACCGCAGGTACGAGCGGCGTTCGAGGACTTTCTCGGCAAGTACGGCAGGCGATGCGTCGCCGAAATCGACATCACCCGCCCGCGGTGGGCCGAACGCCCCACCATGCTGGTGCCGACGATCGTGAGCAATCTGGACAACTTCGGGCCCGGCGCGGCGAAACAGCGATTCGACGACGGTCGGCGGCAGGCCGAGGAGAAGAAGCGCGAACTCCTCGAACGCGTGCGGTCGTTGCCGGACGGAGAGCGGAAGGCCCACGAGATCGAGAGGCTCGTCCACCGTGTGCGGGCCTTCGCGGGCTATCGGGAGTACCCGAAGTACGGCATGGTCGGGCGTTACCTCCTCTACAAACAGGCCCTCCTGCGGGAGGCCGAGAATCTCGTGCACGCGGGAGTGATCGACGAGAAGGAGGACATCTTCTTCCTGCGGTTCGAGGAACTCGAGGACGTGGTCCGCGCACCACGACCGGTCGGCGACCTCGTCGCCGACCGGAAGTGGGAGTTCGCATCGTTCGGCAGGCTCTCTCCGCCGCGGGTGCTGCTGTCGACAGGGGAGACGCTCACCGGCGCGTACAGCCGCGACGGTCTCCCCGACGGGGCGCTGCCCGGTATCGCGGTGTCCACCGGTGTCGTGGAAGGACGCGCCCGCGTGGTCGCCGATATGGACCGAGCCGACCTCGAACCGGTCGACATCCTGGTGACCGCGTTCACCGACCCGAGCTGGACCCCGGCGTTCGTGACCGTGAGCGCGCTGGTGACGGAGGTCGGCGGGGTGATGACGCACGGCGCGGTGATCGCGCGCGAATACGGGTTGCCGGCCGTGGTGGGCGTGGAGGACGCCACCCGCATCATCTGCGACGGGCAACGCATCCGCGTGCACGGCACCGAAGGGTACGTCGAGATCCTGGACTGACCCCCGGCGGCGGGACGTGTGAGGATTGTCGTCGTCGCGGAGCGGAGGAGGGCGTCGGTGAAGAGCGTCGAGGCGGCCGAGAGCAGGATGTTGCCGGTCTACGAGGCCGGTGAGATCGACGTGCCGTTCGTCATCGCAGGCATGGACGAACTCGTCTCCCGAGAGACCCGCTTCGAGCTGCATTCGCACCCGACGCACGAGCTGCTGTGGAACGACCGGGGCGCGTCCAGCGCGACCATCGGGTCGCGCACATGGACCATCACCTCGGCCATGGGACTGTGGATTCCGGCGGGCCTGCTGCACTGGGGTGTCATGCCCGCCGGAACCTGGTACCGCACCGCACATTTCGGGATCGACTCCGCTCCCTCGCTGTCCGACGGTCCGGTCGCGGTGGAAATGACACCCCTGCTGCGACTGCTGCTCGACCGGCTGGCGGACGATCGTCTCGGCGACGAGTCGCGGTCGTTGACCGAGCGCATGGTGCTCGACGTGCTCACCCCCGCCGAGCACGAACTGATGGTGCAGGTGCCGTCGTCGACGGTCGTGCGACCGATCGTCGAGGCGATCGCCGAGGACCCGAGCGATCCGCGGACGCTCTCGGATTGGGCGGCCGAACTCGGGGTGAGCACCCGCACCATCACCCGTACGTTCCGGTCGGAGACCGGACTGAGTCTCGGCCGGTGGGTTGCGGCGGTCCGTGCGCAGCGAGCGGTGATGCTGCTCGGCCACGGCACGGATGTCGACGAGGTTGCCGAACAGGTGGGCTATCGATCGGCGAGCGCATTCGGGGCGGCCTTCCGCAGGGTCACTGGCACGACGCCCGGGGTGTTCCGCGTGGGCTGATGTCCCGATCGCTACAGGAGATGTCCCGATCGAGCGATTGCGCAGGATTCGGGCGAACATTACGGTTTAGGCAAACCTCGCCTAACTGCCGCCGGTAGTAAGGCCGAGCCCCCACCCCGTACGAGAGTGAGTTCTGCCTCCATGCGTTCGAAGCGCTTTCTGACGATCGCCGCCGCATCCGTCGCGGTCGCCCTCGGTCTCACCGCTTGTGGATCCTCCGACTCCTCGGACACCACCGACTCCGGCTCCACCGGTTCGGGCGAATACCCGATCACCATCGAGCACGCGCTCGGCACCGTCACCCTCGACGAGAAGCCCGAACGCGTCGCCACGGTGAACTGGGCCAACCACGAGGTGCCGCTCGCGCTCGGCGTCGTGCCCGTGGGTATGGCAGCCGCCAACTTCGGCGACGACGACGGCAACGGCATGCTCCCGTGGGTCGAAGAGCGACTCGAAGAACTCGGCGCCGAGACCCCGGTCCTGTTCGACGAGACCGACGGCATCGACTTCGAAGCCGTCTCCGACACGAACCCCGACGTCATCCTCGCCGCCTACTCCGGTCTGACGCAGGAGGACTACGAGACCCTCAGCGAGATCGCGCCGGTCGTCGCGTACCCCGAAGCGCCGTGGGCGACCTCGTGGCGCGACATGATCGAGCTCAACAGCGCCGGCCTCGGCATGGCCGAGGAAGGCGAGGAACTCGTCGCGAGCCTGGAACAGGAGATCGCCGACGCCGCTGCCGCGCACCCCGAACTCGAGGGCAAGGCCACGATGTTCCTCACCCACGTCGACACGGCCGACCTGAGCCAGGTCAGCTTCTACACCGCCAACGACACGCGAGCGGCCTTCTTCGAGGATCTCGGTCTGGCCACCCCGAAGAGCGTGGCGGATGCCTCCACCGACGACGCGTTCTCGAAGAAGGTCAGCGCCGAGCAGGTCGACGTCTTCGACGACGTGCAGATCATCGTCACCTACGGTGACCAGGCGCTCGTCGACGCGCTCGAAGCCGACCCGCTGCTGTCGCAGATGCCCGCGGTCCGCAACGGTTCGATCGTCTTCCTCGACGGTTCCGGCCCGCTCGGCACCGCCGCCAACCCCACTCCTCTGGCCATCTCCTGGGTGCTCTCCGATTACGTCGAGTTGCTCGCCGACGCAGCCGGCAAGTCGAACGCGGAGTGACCGCACCACACCGGCAGTCGACGCCGAGCGTCCACGAACGGGGGCGCTCGGCCGTCGGCAATTCCGTCTGGCTTCTGGCCCTGCTCGGGGTGCTCGTTCTGATGGTGATCGCGTCGATCACCATCGGCTCGCGCAACGTCGACTGGGCCGACATCGTCGCGGCTCTCGGAGGCGCGACCGACAACATCGGTCAGGGCGCGATCGCCAAAC
>NZ_AJVB01000226.1:0-6077 GCF_000278445.1 Rhodococcus sp. R1101 | reverse complement strand
ACCCGTTCCGAAAGGGGACCCACAGCAGTGGGTCCCCTTTCGTGTTTCCTGAGCGAGGTTCCACGCCCCCAATTCTCTTCCGGGTACGGCGTGCCGGGGTGCCGCTGCCGGCTTGCCGGGGGATCACGACCTCGTAACGAAGACGCTCTGTTCCAGGCCGTGCCTCCTTATGTCGGTAACGTCCGCTCATGCACGATCGCACGGTTCGTGCGGGTTCGGCGTGTGAGCGCCTGTCGGGGGGCGTTCTCGTCGACGACGAGGAGGGGCGAGACGATGACGAATCGATCGACTACGAGTACTGCCGGCAGGTTCATGGCGGTGATCGCGGGACTGGGACTCGTCGGCGCGGCCGTCACAGGATGTACGAGCGTCGACACCGGCAGCGAGGGATCGACTCTCGACCGGCTCCGGGAGGAAGGCACCGTCACCGTCGGTTTCGCAGGCGAGGCACCCTACAGCTTCATGCTGGACGGCAAGCTCACCGGCGCCACCGTCGCACTCCATCGCGAAATCTTCGAGAATCTCGGTATCGACAACGTCGAAGGGGTGGCGACGGACTTCGGCGCGCTCATCCCGGGCCTGCAGGCAGGACGGTTCGACGTCGTCAGCGCCGGTATGTCGATCCTGCCGCAGCGGTGCGAACAGGCGCTGTTCAGCGAGCCGGAGTTCAACTACACGACCGCCCTCATGGTCCCGCAGGGCAATCCGGAACAGCTCGACGACATGCAGTCGATCGCCGAGAGCGGCGTCCGGATGGCGGTCATGACCGGCGCCATCGAAGCCGACTATGCCTCCTCGCTCGGAATCGACGCGATGCAGGTGGCGTCTCCCCAGGACGGGATGGACGCGGTCGTCAACGGACGTGCGGACGTCTTCGCGCTGACCGGCATCTCGCTCAACTGGATGAAGCAGAACAACGAGGACGCGCCCGTCGAGGTCACCGAGTCGTTCGTCGCGGAGATCGACGGTGTGCCCCAGGTGGGTGCCGGCGGAACGGTGTTCCGTAAGGAGGACACCGAACTGCGCGATGCCTACAACGAGGAACTGGCCAAGATCACGTCCGATCCGCAGAAGTATCTGTCGATCGTCGGCGAGTTCGGTTTCACGGAAGCGGAGATGCCCGATCCGGAACTGACGACCGAGATGCTCTGCGAGGGCATTTCCTGACCTCGGCTGCGTAGTCATGGATTTCGGTTCCAAGATCGATCTGCTGTGTAACTCCCTGCCGCAGCTGTTCGACGGTCTGCTCGTCACCGTCGAATTGACTGTCGGGAGCGCGATTTTCGCGTTCCTGCTGGCCGTCGCGCTCGGGCTGACGGCAGGCGCGAAGAACGTCGCCCTGCGTGGGAGCGCGCGGGTGTTCATCGAGTTCTTCCGCGGCACATCGCTTCTCGTGCAGCTGTTCTGGCTCTTCTACGTCCTGCCGTTGTTCGGATTCCGGCTCGAATCGATCGTGTGCGGGATCCTCGCGCTGTCGCTCAACTACGGTGCCTACGGTGCCGAGGTTGTGCGCGGTGCGATCGCCTCGGTGCCCACGCCGCAACTCGAGGCGGCGACCGCGCTGAATTTCGGTTACTGGCAACGCATGCGACGGGTGATCTTCCCCCAGGCATGGGCCGAGATGATTCCGCCGCTGACGAATCTGCTCATCCAGTTGCTCAAGGGAACGGCGTTGGCGAGTTATATCCTGCTGCAGGACCTCACGTTCCAGATCGAGCAGCTCCGTCGGGGAAGCGGCGACACCATCTTCGCGTTCGGTGTGGGGCTGGTGCTGTACTTCGTGCTCGGCTACGTGCTGACCCTGCTGATGAACGCGCTCGAGGTACGCGCCAAGAGTCGCCTGGGGAGCGGTCCGACACTGCGTGAGATCTTCGGACTCGCCCCGGTCTTCGACCAACCGGTGGGGGCACGATCATGAACGTCGACTGGAGTTGGGAACGAGCGGCCGAGGCGCTACCGGTACTGCTCGAGGGATTCCGGATCACCTTGGTCGCCACGGTCCTCGGGTTCGTGGTGGCAGCGGTGCTCGGGCTGATCGTTGCAGTCGCGCGCCGTTCGCTGCCGAAGGTTCTCGCGACCGCGTTGTCCGCCGTCGTCCAGTTCATCCGGCTCACGCCGCTGGTGGTGCAGTTGCTGTTCGTGTACTACCTGCTTCCGCAGTTCAGCGCGCTGCAGATCGGCATCGCGGTGCTGGGTATCCACTACGCGACCTATATGGCCGAGGTGTACCGGGCGGGTATCGAGGCGGTGCCGAAGGGACAGTGGGAGGCGTGCCGGGCGTTGTCGCTGTCGCCGCTGCGCACCTGGCGAGCGGTGATCCTCCCGCAGGCCGTACGTCGTGTCGTGCCCGCATTGGGCAACTATGCGGTGTCGCTGTTCAAGGACACCCCGTTCCTGTTCACCATTTCCGTCGTGGAAATGGTGACGGCCGCCCAGCAGTTCGGTGCGCGCAACTTCCAGTATCTGGAGCCGCTCACCCTGGCCGGTCTCATCTTCCTCGTCGCCAGCTACCCGACGTCGTTGCTCGTCCGCCGATTGGAGCGTCGCCTTGCCTATTGATATGAACAAGGAAGCCGGCGCGGACGGCGACTCGCTGCCTGCCGCCACCTCCGACGGATCCATGATCCGATTCGATTCCGTCGTCAAGAGATTCGGCGATCACGTGGTCCTCGACCATCTCGACTTCACCGTCTCTCCGGGAGAGCGGGTGACGTTGATCGGTCCGAGTGGCTCGGGCAAGACGACCATACTGCGCCTGCTCATGACCCTCGAGAAGATCGACGACGGCGTGGTGTGGGTCAAGGGGGAGCCGCTCAGCCACGAACGCAAGGGGTCACGTCTCGTTCCGGCCTCCGAACGCTACCTCCGGTCGATGCGTCGCAGCATCGGGATGGTGTTCCAGCAGTTCAACCTGTTCCCCAACATGAACGTCATGGAGAACCTCACCGAGGCTCCGGTCCACGTGCTCGGCCGCAGTAAGGCCGACGCGCGCGACCGTGCGCGGGAACTGCTCGCGATGGTCGGCATGTCCGACAAGGAGAACGCGCACCCGACGCAATTGTCGGGTGGTCAGCAGCAGCGGGTCGCCATCGCTCGTGCCCTCGCCATGGATCCGGAGATCCTTCTGCTCGACGAGGTCACCTCGGCCCTCGACCCCGAACTCGTCGCGGACGTGCTGGACGTGCTGCGGACGATTGCCGAGACGACCGACATCACGATGCTGATCGTGACGCACGAGATGCACTTCGCCCGCGACGTCTCCGATCGCGTGCTGATGTTCGATCGGGGCCGCATCGTGGAGGAGGGACCACCCGAGCGCATCTTCACCGATCCCCGGGAGGAACGCACACGCAAGTTCCTCGACGCGGTGCTGGCGGGGGAGTGAGACCGGCCGTCAATCAGGGCGCGGAACGGCCAGCCGGGTCGGCTCGGAACGGCCGCGCAGGGTGATCTCCTCGCCCTCCTCCCACCGGGAACGTTCGTCGTCGGGTGCGAGGAGCACGGTGCGTGCCGACGCCGCGACACAGCCGGGAACGGTCTTCGCGAGATCCGACAGTCGCGCTGCTTCGTTGACCGGATCGCCGATCACGGTGTACTCGAAGCGTTCCTGCGCGCCGATGTTTCCGGCGACCGCGCGACCTGCCGTGACCCCGATTCCCGCACGGCACTCGGGCACTTCGTCCGCGAGGCGTCGCGCCATCCGTCTCGCGGCACCGAGAGCGGCTCCGGCCGCATTGTCGAGGGCGGCCGGCGCTCCGAAGATGGCCAGCGCCGCATCGCCCTCGAACTTGTTGACGAATCCTTCGGCGGCATGAACCTCTTCGACGACGACCGCGAAGAACCGGTTGAGGAGGGCCACCACCTCGGTCGGTGGGCGGCCGGCGGCCAGCGCGGTGGATCCGACGATGTCGACGAACAGCACCGCGACATCCCGTTCCTCCCCGCCGAGCACACTCGGATTGGTGAGCGCGGCGGCCGCGACCTCCCGTCCGACATGTCTGCCGAACACGTCGCGCAGTTTCTCGCGTTCGCGCAGGCCCTCGGCCATCCGGTTGAATCCGGTCTGCAGTTGCCCGAGTTCGGTTCCGTCGTAGACGACGACGGCGGTGTCGAAGTCGCCCGAAGCGATGCGTTGCATCCCGGCCCGTACCGATTCGATCGGCGCGATGGTCGACCGGATGGTGAGGAACATCAGCAGCGAACCGGTGAACAGACCGAGCCCGCCGATGGCGAGGATGGTGATCGCCAGCCGGGTGGGGGTGACGGGACGGATGAAGCTGAACACTGCGATGAACAGCAGGCCCACGACGGGTACCGCGCTGCCCAGGGTCCATGCGAGCATCACCCGTCCGGTGGTGCCGGCCAGGCGCGGACGGCGCGGTGTTCCGGCCTCGAGTGCGCGCGCGGCGATAGGACGTAGCGCGAAATCGGTGAACATGTACGCGAATCCGCATACCGTGATGCCGGCCAGGGTGATGGTCAGCGCGACCTTCGGGATGGTCTGCGGATCGATGATCCCGAAGCCGACGGTGAACAGGATCAGCCCGATGAACCACAGCGCTCCCTGCTGGAGGGTGGTGCGCCAGGGCATTCGCAGCGCGATCCGTTGCTCCTGCGCTGTGGGAGGGCGGTTCTCGAGCGCCCAGCGCAGCCGGCGAAGCGTCGCCCGGGTACCGAGGACCGAGCCGATCACGACGGCCGAGACCACGTAGACCGGGGCGAGGATCGCGGTGATCACGAGGAAGTCGGAGGTCAGCACGGACGGGCCCGGGATCACGACGTTGATCAGCGCGGCCACGATGAGAGCGCCGACGAGATGCGTGCCGATCAGGGAGAACGTCAGCAGGGTCTGGATTCTGATGCGTTGCCGTCGGATCGGTTCGGCAGGCTCTCCCAGGATCGCCGATCCGAGCGGGGCCGTGCGGTGACTGCGTGCGGGCATGGTCGTTCGAGACTAGTCGAGTCGATCCTCTAGGGTGGCTGTGTGCGTCTTGTGATTGCCCGTTGCCGTGTGGACTACATCGGACGCCTGACGGCTCATCTGCCGACGGCCCGACGTCTCCTTCTCGTCAAATCCGACGGTTCGGTGAGTGTCCACGCCGACGACCGTGCCTACAAGCCTCTGAACTGGATGAGCCCACCCTGCTGGCTCGAAGAGGAATCGGCCGAGGACGCCGAGGCCCTGTGGGTGGTCACGAACAAGGCAGGCGAGCAGCTCCGGATCACTCTCGAAGAGATCGACCACGATTCGAGCCACGAACTCGGTATCGATCCCGGTCTGATCAAGGACGGCGTCGAGGCGCACCTGCAGGAACTGCTCGCCGAGCACGTCGAGACCCTCGGGACCGGTTTCACCCTCATCCGGCGCGAATACCCCACGGCGATCGGGCCCGTGGATCTGCTGTGCCGCGACGCCGACGGTGCGACCGTCGCTGTGGAGGTGAAGCGTCGCGGGGAGATCGACGGTGTGGAGCAGCTCACCCGTTATCTCGAACTGCTCAACAGGGATCCGCTGCTCGCTCCGGTCAGCGGCGTGTTCGCGGCGCAGCAGATCAAGCCGCAGGCACGGACGTTGGCCACCGACCGCGGCATCCGCTGCCTCGTGCTCGACTACGAGGCGATGCGGGGCACCGAGAGCACCGAGTTCAGATTGTTCTGATCGTGCCGCGCCGCAACAGATCCCGTACCGACCGCAAGCGCGGCGGGGCGTCCGGCGAGGCCTCGACCTATTTCGGGGCGGCGGTGCGCACCGAGAACGGACCCGCCGGGGCCGAGGGGGAGCGCTTCACCGTGCGCACCGTGCCGGGCTCGCGCGCCACGAAGCCGTACCGGTGCCCGGGATGTGATCACGAGATCGCGCCGGGAACGCCCCACGTCGTCGCGTGGCCGACCGATGCGCTCGGCGGGGCGGAGGACCGGCGGCACTGGCACAGCGGATGCTGGGCGGGACGCGGCACCCGTCGACCCACCCGACGCTGGTCCTAGCCACGACGGATCGCCCGGGGGCCCGGTCGTAGCGGATCCGTCAGTGGGCGGTACCGGGTGCGGACGCTCGCGGCGCGGTGTCGCGGCCGGTG
>NZ_AJVB01000225.1:0-6083 GCF_000278445.1 Rhodococcus sp. R1101 | reverse complement strand
CGCTTCCCGAGAACGCGCGGCTGCTCGAGTCCTCGGTGGCCACGCCGCCCGCTCCCGACTGCGGTGATCCCACCGCATCCCTGCCACCTGATCCGGGCGTGACCGGACCTGCGATCGATCGGATCCGGGCGCGCGGCCGACTGGTCGTCGGACTCGACACGGGCAGCAATCTCATGAGCTACCGCGATCCCGCGACGGGACGGATCACGGGCTTCGACGTCGACATCGCCCGCGAGATCGCCCGCGACCTCCTGGGCGACCCCGACCTCGTCGACTACCGCATCCTGAGCTCGGCAGAACGCGAGAAGGCGCTGCAGGATTCGACCGTCGACATCGTCGCGAAGACGATGAGCATCACGTGTGCCCGACGCGAGAAGGTGGATTTCTCGACGGAGTACTTCCGCGCGCAACAACGAGTACTCGTCGTCAAGGGTTCCGACATCCGC
Source organism: Rhodococcus sp. R1101 (assembly GCF_000278445.1). Lineage (NCBI taxonomy): Bacteria > Bacillati > Actinomycetota > Actinomycetes > Mycobacteriales > Nocardiaceae > Rhodococcus > Rhodococcus sp. R1101. Next base: position 5,637 of record NZ_AJVB01000225.1, on the reverse strand, counting down.
ACCGCCGCCGATCTCGCCGGGCGGCGCGTGTGCATCGTGGACGGCACCACCTCGCTGCTCCGGATGCGGGAGGTGCAGCCGTCGGCGTCGATCCTCACCGTGCCGTCGTGGGCGGACTGCCTCGTCGTCCTCCAGCAACAGCAGGTCGACGCCGTGAGCACCGACGACACCATCCTCGCCGGCCTCGCCTCGCAGGACCCCTATCTCGAACTCGTCGGTCCCTCCCTGGGATCCGAGCCGTACGGTATCGGGATCCGGCTGGGGAGCGACGATCTCGTACGGTTCGTCAACGCGACCCTCGAGCGGATCCGTTCCGACGGTACGTGGACGGCGCTGTACGAGAAGTACCTGCGGGTGCTCGGTCCGACACCGCCACCCCCGACACCGAACTACCGGGAGTGACGGCCATGTCCGACGAACCCGAACCGGCCGGCACCCCGTCGGCCGATTCCGGGCCCGCCACCGAACGGGCTGCGGACTCCGGACCGGCCACCGCACCGGCGACCGGGGATATCGGCCCCGCCACCGAACGCGGTCCCGCAGCCGAACGCAGCCCCGCCCCCGTGACGCGGTCCGACTCCAGTCAGCGGTCCTCGATCTGGTCCGGTTCGTCCTCGCAACGCTCGTCGAGCCGTCGCGTGCGCCCGCGCGGAACCCAGCGTCGTCGCATCGCCGGCCTCGTCGACGTACCGGTCCCCACCGCGAAGGACCCCCTCGAAGCAGTGCTCCGCGACCCCCACGTGTCCGAGGGCAAACGGTTCTGCTCGAAGTGCGGACAGCCGGTGGGCCGCAGTACCCCTTCGGGTCCGGGGCCCACCGAGGGTGACTGCCCGAAGTGCGGCACCCATTTCGAGTTCACGCCGGCCCTGCACCGCGGCGATCTCGTCGCAGGGCAGTACGAGGTCCAGGGCTGCCTCGCGCACGGCGGACTGGGGTGGATCTACCTGGCGATCGACCGCAACGTGAGCGACCGCTGGGTGGTCCTCAAGGGCCTGCTGCAGGGCGGGGACGCCGAAGCCCAGGCGGTCGCGGTGGCCGAACGTCAGTTCCTGGCCGAGGTCAGCCATCCGAGCATCGTGCAGATCTACAACTTCGTCGAGCATCCCTCGCCGGACGGCACCCCGATGGGATACATCGTCATGGAGTACCTGGGTGGTCACACCCTGCGTACCGTGCTCGACAACTATCCTCCCCCGAACCGCATCCCCGTCGAGCAGGCCATCGCATACATGCTCGAAGTGCTTCCGGCACTGCAGTATCTGCACGACATCGGGCTGGTCTACAACGACCTCAAACCCGAGAACATCATGGTCACCGACGAGCAGATCGAACTCATCGACCTCGGCGCGGTCTCCGCGATCGAGGGATACGGCTATCTGTACGGGACGCCGGGATACCAGGCACCGGAGATCGTCCGGACCGGGCCGACGGTGGCAAGCGACATCTACACGGTCGGACGCACCCTCGCGGTGCTCACCCTCGAGATGCCGTCGGACAAAGGACGTTACCGCGACGGTCTCCCCATTCCCGAGCAGGCGCCTCTGCTCGCCGAGTTCGACTCCTTCCACCGACTGCTGCTGCGGGCCACGAATCCCGACCCCCAGCAGCGTTTCTCGTCGGCCGACGAACTGCGGGGACAGCTCACGGGCGTGCTGCGCGAGATCCTGTCGAAGAAGCTCGGCACCGAACACCCCGGCCTGTCCGGCGTGTTCAGCCCGCCCCGGACCACCTTCGGTACCGACGAGGCGCTCGTGCCCACCGATGTGTACGCCGACGGAATCGAACGCGACGCCAAACTGCAGGGACAGGATGTCGCGGCCGCGTTGCCCGTCCCCCTGCTCGATCCGAACGATCCGAGTGCTGCACTCCTCGCCGCCGCGGTGCACAGCGAACCGCAGCAGACCCTCGACTCCCTCCGGCACGCGCGCGAGAACGGTGTCGGGCGGGTCGTGGGAGCGTCCGACGTGTCGTTCTCCAGGGAGATCACATTGGCCGAAGTCCGCGCGCATCTCGACCTCGGGCAGATCGACAGCGCCGTCGAGATCCTCACCCGCCTCGAACGCGAATTCGGCAACGACTGGCGCGTGGACTGGTACGCCGGCATCGCCGAACTGCTGCAGGACGACTACGAAGCAGCGTTCTCGCGGTTCGACGAGGTGCTGCAGGCACTCCCGGGCGAGCTCGCCCCGAAGATCGCGCTCGGGGCCACCGCCGAACTGACGCTCCAGCATTGGGAGAGCGACGATCCGGCCGCGTGGCGACGTTTCTGCGAGGAGTCCTATCGGGTGGTGTGGCGCACCGATCACGCCGTCGTCAGCGCCGCCTTCGGGCTTGCACGCCAACTCACCGCGCGCGACGAGATCCGCGCCGCCGTGGACGTTCTCGACGAGGTTCCGATGACCTCCCGGCATCACAGCGCCGCGACGATGACCGCCGCACTGGTCCTGTTGCGGGGCGGTCGTGTCGAGGAGATCTCGGAGGCCGATCTGCGCGAGGCCGCGCACCGGATCGCTTCGCTGCCACCCGACGAGGGCCGCGCCCTGCAGATGCGCGCACTCGTGCTCGGGGCGGCGCTCGAATGGGTGCGCAGCGGGCGGGCGTCGAGTCGCGAATACGACCGCATCCTCGACGTGCCGTTCACCGAGAAGGGACTCCGTCTGGGCGCCGAGGCGGCGTTGCGGCAGTTGGCGCGCAACGCCCCCTCCCGCACGCACCGCTACACACTCGTCGACCTCGCGAATGCGATCCGGCCGCGTAGCTTGACCTGACCAGGATCAGCGTCGAGCGAACTGCACTGCGGCCCGGGCGATGGCGAGCTCCTCGTTCGTGGGGATCACGAGCACCTCCACGTGCGACGAGTCGGCCGAGATCCGGCGTTCCCCGTCCCCGTCGGCAGTGTTGCGGGCGTCGTCGACGACGATGCCGAGGCGGTCGAGACCGGCGAGACTGTCGCGCCGGACATCGACGTTGTTCTCCCCCACACCACCGGTGAAGACGATCGCGTCGACACCTCCCAGCTCGAAGGTGTATGCACCCAGGTACTTCCGGATGCGGTGCACGTAGACGTCGTACGCGAGTCGCGCGTCCTCGTCGCCTTCGCCGACGAGCTTCAACAGGGCCCGGAAGTCGTTGACACCCGACAGCCCCTTCAGACCCGAGTGCCGGTTGAGCAGGTCGTCGATGGCGTCGACCTTCAGTCCGGCCGCCCGGTTGAGGTGCATGACGACGCCCGGGTCGATGTCACCGCTGCGCGTACCCATGACGAGACCTTCGAGCGGAGTCAGCCCCATCGAGGTGTCGATCGGGCTCCCGCCCGCGATCGCCGACGCCGACGCACCGTTGCCCAGGTGGAGCACGATCAGATTCAGCTCCGCGATGTCGCGTCCCAGGAACTCCGCGGCACGCCCCGACACATATTCGTGCGACGTGCCGTGGAATCCGTACCGCCGGATGTCGTATTTGCGGGCGACGTCGCGGTCGATCGCGTAGGTCGACGCGTGCGCCGGAAGACCGTGGAAGAAGGCGGTGTCGAAGACACCCACATGGGGCACCTCGGGAAGCTCCTCCCGGGCGACCTCCATCCCCACGACGTTCGCCGGATTGTGGAGGGGCGCGAGGACCGACAGTTCGTCGACGGCGCGCACCACGTCGTCGTCGATGAGGGTGGGTTCGTAGAAGACCTTGCCGCCGTGTACGAGCCGATGGCCGACCGCGACGATACCCACCTGGTGCAGGGGCCGGCCGAGCCCTTCGAGCATCTCGAGCATCGCACGCAGTCCGGTCCGGTGATCGGGGATCGCGTCGTTACGTTCGTCCACACCCGTCGTGTGGTGGAAGACGATCCTGCCCTCCGGCTCTCCGATGCGCTCGATCAGTCCGTGTGCCGACGAGTTCCCGCTCTCCGGCTCGATCAGCCGGAACTTGATCGACGAGGATCCCGAATTGAGAACCAGGACGGTCCCTGCGGTCGCGGGGTTCGGGCTGCTCACGCGTCTTCCTCCTGCGCCTGGATCGCGGTGATGGCGATGGTGTTGACGATGTCCTGGATCAGGGCGCCTCGGGACAGATCGTTGACCGGTTTGTTCAGGCCCTGCAGGACGGGCCCGACGGCGATGGCACCGGCACTGCGCTGCACGGCCTTGTAGGTGTTGTTGCCGGTGTTCAGGTCCGGGAAGATGAACACCGTGGCGCGACCCGCGACGTCGGAGCCGGGGAGTTTCGCGCTCGCGACCGTCGGTTCGATCGCCGCGTCGTACTGGATCGGTCCCTCGACGAGCAGGTCGGGTCGCCGCTCCCGCACGAATGCCGTGGCGGTGCGGACCTTGTCGACATCGGCACCCGAACCCGATTCGCCGGTGGAGTACGACAGCATCGCGATCCGAGGATCGATCCCGAACCGGGCCGCGGTCGCGGCCGACGAGATCGCGATGTCGGCGAGCTGGTCGTCGGTCGGGTCGGGCACGACGGCGCAGTCGCCGTAGGCGAGCACGCGGTCGGCGAGACACATGAGGAAGATGCTCGACACCGTCGAGACTCCGGGTTCGGTCTTGATGATCTCGAGTGCGGGGCGGATCGTGTGGGCGGTGGTGTGCGCCGCACCCGACACCATGCCGTCGGCCAGACCCAGATGCACCATCATCGTGCCGAAATACGAAATGTCGCGCATGATCTCGCGTGCGCGATCGACGGTCATCCCCTTGTGGGCACGCAACCGCGCGTACTCCTCCGCGAAACGGTCGGCGTGCTCGGAGGTGCGCGGATCGAGGATCTGCGCGTCCGACAGTTCCACGCCGAGTTCCGACGCCCGCTGGCGCACGGCCGCCTCGTCGCCGAGGATCGTCAGCTTCGCGATGCCGCGCTGGAGCACACGTCCTGCCGCCCGGAGGACGCGGTCGTCCTCGCCCTCGGGCAGCACGATGTGGCGCTGCTGGGTCCGCGCCCGGTCGATGAGCTGATATTCGAACATCTGCGGGGTGGTCACGGACGGACGCGGCAGTCGCAGCCGGTCGAGCAGGGCGCGGGAATCGACGTGCCGTTCCATCAGCGCGAGCGCCGTGTCGATCTTGCGTTGCGCACCGAGTGCCATGCGACCGCGGGTGCGGTCGGCGGCCGAGGCGGTGTCGAAGGTGCCGAGGTCGGTGGTCAGGATCGGCAACGACGGCTTCAGCGCGGCGACGAGCTGCGCGATCATCGGGTGCGGCAGCAGGCCACCGTTCATGATGATGCCGGCCAGTGTCGGAAATCCTTCGGCGGCATTGGCATTGACGAGTGCGAGGATGACGTCGGAGCGGTCGGCGGGTGCGATCACGACGATGCCGTCGGTGATCCGCTCGAGGATCCGCTCGGCGGTCATACCACCGACCATGATGCGCAGCGCTTCACGCTGCAGCAGGTCGGGGTCGCCGCTGTAGAGATCCCCGTCGATCGCGGCCTGCAGTTCCGCCATCGTCGGCGCGACCAGCGCCGGGACCTCCGGGAGCGTCCACACCGGTTCGGTGCGGTCGCCGAGCGCATTCGCGATGTCGTCGAGGGCGTCGGGATCGCAGCGGTTGACCACGACCGCACCGAGATGCGCGTGCTGCCCGGCGAGTTCGTTCGCGCAGACCCCTGCGAGCTGGGCCACCTCGGCAGGCGTGC
>NZ_AJVB01000224.1:0-6102 GCF_000278445.1 Rhodococcus sp. R1101 | reverse complement strand
ATGTACCGCACCGGTGATGTGGTGCGGTGGCGGCACGACGGCACCGTCGAATATCTCGGCCGCTCCGACTTCCAGGTCAAGGTCCGCGGCTTCCGCATCGAACTCGGTGAGATCGACGCCGCCCTCACCGCCCACGACGCGATCGCCTTCGCCCACACCATCGGGCACACCGCCCCCAGCGGCGACACCGTGCTCGTGTCCTATGTGCTGCCCGATCTCACCGACACCACTGCCGGGCAGATCGATCCGCGGGCGCTGCGCGCCTGGGCCGCGGCCCGGCTACCCGGCCACATGGTGCCCGCCGCCGTGGTGCTGCTCGACGAGCTGCCGCTGACCCCGGTCGGCAAACTCGACCGCCGCGCCCTGCCCGTGCCGGATCTGACCCGCCTCGGCGGCGACTACCGCGCCCCGAGCACCGACCTCGAGGCCACCGTCGCCGAGATCGTCGCCGAGATCCTCGGCCACCCCCAGGTCTCCGTCGACGACAACTTCTTCGATCTCGGCGGCAACTCGCTGATCGCCACCCGCGTCGTCGCCCGCCTCAACGCCGCGCTCGGCACCGACGCCGGGGTGCGCGCGGTGTTCGAGGCCCCCACGGTGCGGGCGCTGGCCGCGCGGATCCTCGACGACCACGGCGGGCACGGCCGGGTGCCGCTGGTCGCCGCCGAACGCCCGGAGCGGCTGCCGCTGTCCCCGGCGCAGCAACGCATGTGGTTCGTCAACCAGTTCGACACCACCTCCGCCGCCTACAACATCCCCCTGGCCATCCGCCTGTCCGGCCGCCTCGACGTCGCGGCGCTCACCGCGGCGGTGCGCGACGTGCTCGACCGACACGAGAGCCTGCGCACCTGGTATCCCGGCGACGAACACGGCCCGCGGCAGGTGATCGTGGACACCGACCGGGTCCTGCCGGTCCTGACCGCCCGGCCGGTCACCGCCGAGGAGTTGCCCCCCGCACTCGGCGAGTTCGTCGGCGCCGGTTTCGACGTGGCCGCGGCGGTGCCGGTGCGGCTGCGGCTGTGGCGCCTCGACGAGCACACCCATGTGCTCGCGGTGGTGGTGCACCACATCGCCGCCGACGGCTCGTCGATGGCGCCGCTGGCCCGCGACCTGATGCTCGCCTACACCGCCCGCACCACCGGCACCGCCCCGGACCGGGCGCCGCTGCCGGTGCAGTACGCCGACTACGCGCTGTGGCAACGCCGCCTGCTCGGCGACCCGGACGACCCGGCCTCCCTCGCCGCCACCCAGCTGCAATTCTGGCGCGACACCCTCGCCGACGCCCCCGAACTGCTGCCGCTGCCCACCGACCGGCCCCGCCCCACCCAGCGCAGCTTCCACGGCGCGCTGCACCACTTCACCGTGCCCACCGCCGTGCAGCGACGCCTCAAGGCGCTGGCCGCCGAGCACGACACCACCGTGTTCATGGCCGTACACGCCGGGTTCGCGGCGCTGTTGGCCCGCCTGACCGGCACATCCGACATCGTCATCGGCTCCCCGGTCGCCGGCCGCGGGCACCGCGCCCTCGACGACCTGGTCGGCATGTTCGTCAACACCGTGGTGCTGCGCACCCCCGTCGACGGCGCCCTGTCGTTCACCGATCATCTGCACCGCACCCGCGAGATCGACCTGGCCGCCTTCGGCCACACCGAGCTGCCCTTCGAAACCCTCGTCGACGTGCTCGCCCCGGCCCGCGAGACCGACCGGTCCCCGCTGTTCCAGGTGGTCCTCGAATACGGCAACACCGAACCCGCCCGGCTGGTGTTGCCCGAGCTGGAAGTCGACGCCCTCGACCCGGAGCTGCCGGTCGCCAAGTTCGACCTGCAGCTGACCCTGCAGAACACCGACCCCGGCGCGGCGGGGGAGACGGGCGGGATACCGGCGGCGTTCACCTACGCCACCGACCTGTTCGATCCCACCACCGTCGCCTCCTTCGCGCAGCGGCTGGTGCGGCTGCTCGACGCGGTCACCGCCGACCCGCACCGCCCGATCGGCGACGTCGATCTGCTCACCGCCGACGAACGTCCCGCCGCACCCGTCCCCTCCCACCCGGTCCCGGACAGTTTGCTCGACGTCTACGCCCGCGGCGCCGGACGCGATCCGGCCGCCACCGCGGTCACCGCCCCCGACGGAGCGCTGCGTTACGCCGAACTCACCGACCGGGTGCAGCGCCTGGCCCGGCTGCTCACCGAGCACGGCGCCGGCCCGGACCGGCTCGTCGCGGTCGCGTTGCCGCGCGGCACCGACCTGATCGTCGCGTTGCTCGCCGTGCTGCACAGCGGCGCCGCCTATCTGCCCGTCGACGTGGCGTTCCCCCCGGATCGGCTGGCGTACATGTTCGACGACGCGGCCCCGGTGTGCCTGCTCACCACCGCCGAGCACGCCACCGGTCTCCCGCCGCACACCCCACCGATCGTGGACCTGCACGACCCGGCCGTGCGCACCCGCCTCACCGAGATGCCCACCGGCGCAGACGGACTGCCGCGGGTGCATCCCGATGCCGCGGCGTACGTCATCTACACCTCCGGCTCCACCGGCCGCCCCAAGGGCGTGGTGGTGCCGCACCGCACCGTCGTCACCCTGCTCACCGACACCACCGAGATGTTCGGCTTCGACGCCGCCGATGTGTGGACACTGTTCCACTCCTACGCCTTCGACTTCTCGGTGTGGGAACTGTGGGGGGCGCTCGCCCACGGCGGCCGGCTCGTCGTCGTCGACTACCACACCGCCCGCAACCCGCAGGAGTTCCTGGCGCTGCTGCGCCGCGAACGGGTCACCGTGCTCAACCAGACCCCGACGGCCTTCTACCAGCTCATCGACGCCGACCGCGCCGCCGCCGACCTGCCGGCGCTGCGCCGGGTGATCTTCGGTGGAGAAGCCCTCGACTTCGCGCAACTCGACCGCTGGTACCGGCGCCACGACGACACCGCCCCGACGCTGGTGAACATGTACGGCATCACCGAGACCACCGTGCACGTCACCGCCCGCATCCTCACCCGCGATCTCGCCGCCACCGCCGCGGCCAGCTTGATCGGGGCGCCACTGCCGTCGCTGCGCCTGCACATCCTCGACAGCCGGCTGCATCCGGTGCCCACCGGGGTGATCGGCGAACTGTACGTCTCCGGCGCCCAGCTCTCGCGCGGCTATCTGCGCCGCCCCGATCTGACCGCCACCCGGTTCGTCGCCGACCCGCACGGCACCTCCGGCGAGCGGCTCTACCGCACCGGTGACCTGGCGCGGCGTACCCGCGACGGCGAGATCGAATATCTCGGCCGCGCCGACTTCCAGGTGCAGCTGCGCGGTTTCCGCATCGAGCTCGGCGAGATCGAAGCGGCACTGCTGCGCGCTCCCGGCGTCGCCCGCGCCGTGGTCGTCGTGCACACCGACCCGGGCACCACCACCGAACGTCTGGTCGGGTACGTGGTGCCCGAGACCGGCCACGATCTCGACGTCGACGTGGTGCTCGACCATGCCGCCGGGGAACTCGCCGCGTACATGCTGCCGTCCACCCTGGTGGTGCTCGACACGCTGCCGGTCACCGCGACCGGCAAACTCGACCGGCGTGCGCTGCCCGCCCCCGACTTCGCTGCCCGCACCACCGTCTCCCGCGCCCCGGCGCGCGGCCCCGAAACCGTCCTCGTCGAACTGTTCGCGCAGGTCCTGGGTCTGCCCACGGTGGGGGTGGACGATTCGTTCTTCGCTCTCGGCGGCGACTCGATCATGTCCATCCAACTGGTGTCCCGCGCCAAGGCCGCCGGCCTGGACCTGACCCCCCGCGCGGTGTTCGAACACAAGACCCCCGCCGCGCTCGCCGCCGTCGTCGGCACCACCGCCCCCGCGGAGACCCTCGCCGAGCTGCCCGGCGGCGGGGTCGGGGACATGCCGCTGCCGCCGATCGCGCACTGGATGCTCGACCGCGGCGGCAGCATCGGCCGCTACTCGCAGGCGCTGCTGCTGCGCCTGCCCACCGGCCTGGACGCGGCGACGCTGCGGGCGATCGTCACCGCCGTCCTCGACCGGCACGACATGCTGCGCGTGCACCTGCTTCCGGTGCCGGACGCCCCCGGCGGACACGTGCTGCACGTACCCGCCCCGGGCAGCGTCGACGTCGACACCGTCGTCCACCGGGTGCCGGTCACCAGCGCCGCCGACAGCGACGACTTCTTCGCCCTGGCCGCCACCGAACTCGACGCCGCCGCCGACCGCCTCGACCCGCACGGCGGGCGGGTGGTGCAGCTGGTGTGGTTCGACACCGCCAGCGGCGCCGGCCGGTTGCTCGTCGTCATCCACCATCTCGCCGTCGACGGGGTGTCCTGGCGCATCCTGGTGCCCGACCTGGCCGCCGCGTGGGCAGCCACCGCGACCGGCAGTGCTGCCCTCGCCGGCACCGCCGGCACCGGTGCGCTGCTGCCCCCGCACACCGGCACCAGCGTGCGCCGCTGGGCGCACGCCCTGCGCGACGCCGCCCCCACCCGCCGCACCGAACTCGATTTCTGGCGCCGGGTGCTCGACGGACCGAACCCGCCGCTGGGACACCGGGCCTTCGATCCCGTGCGCGACACCAACGCCACCGTCACCACCCTCACCACCGCACTGCCCACCGCCGTCACCGAGGCGCTGCTCACCGCTGTGCCCACCGCCTTCCACGGCGCCGTCGACCACGGGCTGCTCACCGCGCTCGCCCTGGCGGTGGCGGCCTGGCGCCGCGACCGCGGCCACGACCCCGCCTCGCTGCTGCTCAACCTCGAAGGTCACGGCCGCGACAGCACCGCCGCCGCCGGCGCCGACCTGTCCGGCACCGTCGGCTGGTTCACCACCATCCACCCGCTGCGCCTGGACCTGACCGGCATCGACCTCGACGACGCGTTCGCCGCCGGCCCGGCCGCCGGGCGCGCCGTCAAGACCGTCAAGGAACACCTCGCCGCCGTCCCCGACCACGGCACCGGCTTCGGGCTGCTGCGCCATCTCGACAGCGACACCGCCGCGCGGCTCGCCGACGCCCCGGTACCGCAGGTCAGCTTCAACTATCTCGGTCGCCCCACCGCCGGGATCACCGACACCGACACCGCGTGGCTGCCCATCGACGGCTTCCCCCACGGTGGGGCGCAGAGCCCGGACATGCCCGCCGCGGCGGTGCTCGACATCAACGCCGTCACCACCGACACCCCGAACGGGCCGGTGCTCGAGGTGCACTGGTCGTATCCGGCCGGGCTGCTCGCCGCCGCCGACGTCACCGCCCTCGCCGACCGGTTCGCCACCGCCGCCACGGCACTGACCCGGCACACCCGCAGCCCGCACGCCGGGGGACTGACCCCCTCGGATCTGCCGCTGGTGCGTCTGCACCAGGACGCCATCGAACGCCTCGAGCAGCGCTACGGGCGCCTCGACACGGTGTGGCCGACCGCGCCGCTGCAGACCGGGTTGCTCTTCCACGCCCTGCTCGCCGGGGACCGCCCCGACGCGTACATCGTGCAACTGGTGCTCGACCTGCGCGGCGAGGTCGACGCGAGCCGGCTGCGGCGCGCCCTGCAACTGCTGCTCGACCGGCATCCGGCGCTGCGCGCGGCGTTCCCCGCCGCCGGGGACGGGCACGTGCAGGTCGTCCCCACCCACGTGGAGGTGCCGTTCACCGTCGCCGACACCAGCGACGACCCCGACCCCGACGACGCCGCCGCCCAACTGCTCGCGCTCGATCGGCGCACCCGCTTCGACACCGAGACCGCGCCGCTGCTGCGCGCGACCGTGGTGCACACCGGCCCGGGTCGGCACCTGCTCGCAGTGACGAACCACCACCTGCTGCTCGACGGCTGGTCCACCCCGGTGCTGATCCGGGAACTGCTCGTGCTCTACACCACCGACGGCGACCTGCGGGCCCTGCCGCCGGCACCGCACTACGGCAGCTACCTGAGCTGGCTCGCCGACCGCGACCCGCACGCCTCCCTCGACGCCTACCGCCGTGCCCTGGCCGGGGTGGACGAGCCGACCCTGCTCGCCCCCCAGCACCGGCCCGGCACCACCGCCGGGATCTCCGAGGACCTCGACGTCGACCTGGACACCGCCCTGTCGGTGCGGCTGCACGACACCGCCACCGCCCGCGGCATC
>NZ_AJVB01000223.1:0-6123 GCF_000278445.1 Rhodococcus sp. R1101 | reverse complement strand
CCCACGACAGTGCGTCGACGACGGCGACGGCGGCCGCCCACGAGGCCGGACGCCAGGTAGGGGGTGATGTCGGTCACGCCCGGGGGCCGCGCGCCCGGCGAACAGGACGGTGCCGAACAGGTCGCCGTGGACGAGCTGGTCGGGCAGGTGCACCGGCTTGCGGAAGGTCGCGAGCTGGTTGATGAGGTCGAGGCTCTTGCGACCGTCGGGTGTCACCGTCTCGGGCGCACCGGCCGCGCGGGCGCTGCGCAACGGCACGGTCTCCCAGGCCGCGCGGTCGGCCGCGACGAAGACGTCGACGTCCTCCCAGGGTGCGACCGGAGGCTGCATGAGGAAACGGGGGCGTTCGAGCTGCGCTGTGGCGGTGTGCAGCCGCAGCGACAGCGAGACCACTTCGTCGTGCCGGGGCTCGGACGTACCGACGATGTAGGTGTCGGCGCGCCATCCGGAGACCACGTAGCGACCGTCGGTGGACCGCACCGGACGGGCCAGCCGCACACCGTCGACGGTCAGGGTCTCCCGCACTTTGGCGGACCAGGCCGCGCGAGCATGATCGGCGACTCGGGACAGCACCACGTCCCCACACCGGAAACCACCGTCCCAGTCGGGCCCGAGCGGGACCGGTTCGACGTCGCGGAGACCGAATGTGGAGCACACGTGCTGAGGCGGTTCGAGTGAGCTCACGCAGCTCAACCTACCGCCGCACACCGCCCGGATCGGGAAGGCACTCCGCTGTTTCAGGTCACAACGAGGTCACCGTCAGTACACCGGTAGCGAGGGATCCACCTGCTGCGCCCACGCGATCACTCCGCCGTGCAGATGTGTCGCGTCCGAGAATCCTGCTCGCACAAGAACTTCGAGCGCCTCGGCCGATCGGATGCCCGTCTTGCAGTACAGCACGATCGGCGTGTTCTGCGGCAGGTCGGCGAGGACCTCACCGGAGAGGATGCGGTCCTTCGGCACGAGCCGGGCACCGTCGATGCGGACGATCTCCCACTCGACGGGTTCGCGCACGTCGATCAGCGCGATGTCGCGGCCCTCGTCGAGCATCCGGCGCAACTCGCTGGGGGTGACGGCCGAGCGAGCCGACGCGGCGGCATCGGGAACGATCCCGCAGAAGGCCTCGTAGTCGACGAGTTCGGTGACGGGCACCCGTCCCGGATCCCGGCGCAGGGTCACCGTCCGGAACGACATCGCGAGCGCGTCGTAGATCAGGAGACGACCGAGCAGCGGCTCGCCGATCCCGGTGACGAGTTTGATCGCCTCGGTCGCCATGACGGTGCCGATCGTGCCGGGCAGGACGCCGAGCACCCCGCCCTCCGCGCAGGAGGGAACCATCCCCGGTGGTGGCGCCTCGGGGTAGAGGTCGCGGTAGTTCAGGCCGCGTCCGTCCGGGGCGTCCTCCCAGAACACCGATACCTGGCCTTCGAAACGGAAGATCGATCCCCACACGTAGGGCTTGCCCGCGAGGACCGCGGCGTCGTTGACGAGATAGCGGGTCGCGAAGTTGTCGGTGCCGTCGAGGATCAGGTCGTACTGCTCGAACAGCTGCACGGCATTGCTGGACTCCAGGCGCGTCTCGTGCAGGCGCACGGTCACACCGTCGTTGATCGCCAGGATGCTGTCGCGGGCACTGTCCGCCTTGGGCCGTCCGACGTCGGAGCGGCCGTGGATCACCTGGCGCTGCAGATTGGACGTCTCCACGTCGTCGAACTCGACGATGCCGATCGTGCCGACCCCCGCCGCCGCGAGATACAGCAGGGCGGGCGAACCCAGGCCGCCGGCGCCGATGCACAGCACCCGCGCGTTCTTCAGGCGGCGCTGGCCGGTGACCCCGACATTCGGGATGATCAGGTGACGGCTGTACCGGGCGACCTCCTCGCGACCGAGCTCCACGCCGGGCTCCACGAGCGGCGGAAGGGGTCGGCGCGTCGACGGTGTCGTTGCGGTCACGGGTTCTCCTGTCGCGATGCCTCGTGCGTCACCGTCCATCGTGCCATTCGCGGAAGCCTCCCCCGACAGCCCTCCCGACGGTGGTGCCCCGGCGGTTGTGCCCCGGCGGTTGTGCCCCCGACAACTGTGCCCCGGCGGCTATGCCCGCGGGTACGGCCAGGGATTGAACCGGCACCGCAGTCCGTCGGCCGGGACGGCGCCGTCCGGGTCGAGGCGGGCGATGTCGTCGTTGGCGGTTCCGAAGGTCTGCTGCATCATGATCGGCGCCAGACCCCCGTCGATGGTGCAGGCGTCGTGCTGCGCCAGGCCGATGGCGTGGCCGACCTCGTGATTGACGAGGTACTGGCGGTACGACCCGATGTCGCCCTGGAAGGCGACGGCCCCGCGCACCCATCGCGCCTCGTTGAGGAACACCCGCTCCATCGAGGGGTTGAAACACGAACCCTCGAGCGGGATGTCGTAGCCGCATCCTTCGCGGATGGTCATCTGCGAGGTGAGGGCGATCCGGAAGTCCGGCTCACCGGTGTCGATCCGGCGGAAGGCCAGGGCCTCGTCGCCGATCCAGCTGCGCGGATCGGCGAGGGTCCGATCCACCATCGTCGCGAAGGCCGCGTCGCCGCCGTAGCCGGTGGTGTCGATCCCCTCCTCCACTTCCACCGTGTAGGTGAACACGCGGGTCTGTCCCGCCCCTGCCTGTCCGGTGGTGCCGGGAAGTATCCGCCACTGCCGGGCACCGGCCGCCGTGAACGGGCCACCGGCCGGCAGGGCGCCGGACTCCAGCGACTCGGGGAAGGTCCCCTCTGCCCGCGGCGCTTCGACGACGATATCGGTGACCTCGCCCGCGACGGCTGTCTCGGCGGGCATGTTCTCGCCTCCCCCGCGCACGGCGTCCCACAGCACGACCAGGGTCACGACGGCGAGGATCGGCACGGCATAGGCACGCCAGCCGTAGGTGGCGACGAACCTGCCCACGCGGGTCTGCTTGCGGACGTCCCGTTCGGGTCGCGGTCGGCGCGGCGGCCGGTCCGGCCGTCCCACCGGGTCCCACACGGCACGCAGGGGCTGGTGCGACCGGCGACCCGCCTCGGGTCGTTCCGTTCCTCGCGACCGGGACGAACCGGGCAGCGTCGGGGAAGGATCTGTCGGCGAGGAGCCCTGCGGGCCCCTGCTCTCGCGCACTCCTCCACGCTCGATCACGGATGTCAGGATGTCATATCGAGACCATTTCGATATCCGGAGCGCCGAACCTGCGCCCCCATTCGTGCACCGAGAACGGATACTGGGCGGTAGGCCGATCCGTTCGACACGCGACTTCACCTGTAACGTGCAGTGACGAGGAGCGCCGAGGTGGTACAGGCCACGTTCGGAAGTAGTGCAGATTGGGAGTAAGCATGACCGACGTCACCGAACGAGCATCCGGCCGGGGTTCCAACGGCAAACGGGGCGCCCGGATGCCGCGTGACGAGCGTCGTGCCCAGTTGCTCGAGGCTGCCAGCGAGGTCTTCGTCACACGCGGTTACCACTCCGCCGGCATGGACGAGATCGCCGAGTGTGCCGGAGTGAGCAAGCCGGTTCTGTACCAGCACTTCCCCGGCAAGCTCGAACTGTATTGCGCCGTGCTCCAGAACTATGTGGACACCCTCATCAACGGCGTACGCCAGGCCCTGCGATCCACCACCGACAACCGCCAGCGCGTGCGCGCCGCGGTGCAGGCCTTCTTCGATTTCGTCGACAACGACAGCCAGGGATTCCGGCTCGTCTTCGAATCCGATCTGATGGGCGAACCGCAGGTGTCGCGGCGAGTGGAGCAGGCCACCGAGGCGTGCGTCGACGCCGTCTTCGACCTCGTCAGCCACGACTCCGGTCTCGATCCGTACCGGGCCCGCATCCTCGCGGTCGGCCTGGTGGGAACGAGCCAGTTCACCGCACGCTACTGGCTCGATGCCGCACGCCCGATCCCCAAGGAGGACGCGGTCGACACCACGGTCGCTCTGGCCTGGGGCGGCCTCAAGCACGTGCCGCTGCAGCCCGAACTCCGTCGGCGCTGACGACCACAGCGAACACCGTCGGCACTGACGGCACCGTACGAACGACGAACGGGCCGGGGCGACAAGCCCCGGCCCGTTCTCGTCGGTCGCTCTCAGTTGGCGGCGAAGCCGACCTTGCCCAGCGTGGCAGGACCGATGTCCACGTAGCTGATCTTGGCGGCCTGCACGAGAACCTTGCGGCCCTTCTCGTCGACGAGGGCGAGCACTCCGTCGTCGGCGCCGTTCAACGCGGCCCGGACGAGCTTCTCCACCTCGTCGGGCGTCTGGTCGCTGACGACGACAACTTCGCGCGGGCTGTCCGCGACGCCGATCTTGACCTCCACGGTGGACCTCCGAATCTCATGCATGAAAACCGAGCGGGTACTGCTGTCCGCCCCAGGCTAATGCAGTCCGAGCACCGACATCCGTTCGGCGTGCTCGACCTGCATACGATCGAACAGTGCCGCGATGTTCGTCAGGTCGCCGGACGCGAGAATCACCAGTTCGGCGAGTTCCTCGTTCTGGGCGAGCACGTACTGCGCCTGGGTGATGGCCTCACCGAGCAGCCGGCGTCCCCACAACATCAGACGGTCCTTCTGCAGCGGACTCCGCTCGACGACTTCGCGGACCTCCTGCACCACGAACTCCGAGTGCCCGGTCTCGGCGAGGACCTCCCGGACCACCGCGGACACCTCGGGCGCGAGCATGTCGGCGATCTCACAGTAGAAGTCGGCGGCGATGCCGTCGCCCACATACGCCTTGACGAGCACCTCGAGCCAGGTCGAGGGGGTGGTCGACGCGTGGTACGCGTCGAGCGCCTTGCGATAGGGCTCCATCGCCGCGTAGATCTCCGCTCCGCGCTCGGTGAGGGCGGTATGGAGCGTCTCGAAATGGCTCATCTCCGCAGCTGCCATGCTTGCGAGCGCGACCCGGCCGCGCAGGGACGGGGAGAACCGGGCGTCCTCGGCGAGCCGGTAGAACGCCGAGATCTCGCCGTACGCGAGCACGGCGAACAACTCCGACACACCGGGATGATCGGCGGGGACTGCGGCCCCTTCCGGCGCCCGGCCGGGCTCTGCTGTGGACGGCGACATTTCGGCTCCCATGACGACGAAGCGTAGTACTACCTCGTGGAATGCGCTGGAACCGGTACAATGGTCCGGGAAGCCCGCGCTTCGAGCCGCCGACCGTGGCCCGCGAGCTTCCCAGATAATGTGCGCGCACCCGAACTGCGGATCGCTGCCGCGCTTCGCCGAGCCTGGTTCGACACCGCTCGTGCTGAGGTGCAGGCCGGTCGCCTTTCCCCCTCGTGCGTGCGTGCCGAGACCAGGAAGGCCAGACCCCTGAGCAAGATCACCATCGACCACGAAGACGACGCGAGCGAGACGACCGTCTCCGCGCAACTCGACTCCACCCACGTACCCCCCACCTTCGGTGAGCTCGGTGTCCGCGACGAGATCGTCCGCGCCCTCGCCGAAGTCGGCATCGAACGCACCTTCGCGATCCAGGAACTCACCCTGCCCCTCGCCCTCGCCGGCGACGACCTCATCGGTCAGGCCCGCACGGGTATGGGCAAGACGTTCGGCTTCGGCGTTCCCCTCCTGCACCGCATCGCCACCGAGGGATCCGGCACGACCACGCTCGACGGCACCCCCCGTGCCCTGGTGATCGTCCCGACCCGCGAACTGTGCATCCAGGTCACGAACGACCTCGTGAATGCCTCCAAGTACCTGCCCGGCAGCCGCAAGTCCGGCCTCGAGGTCCTGTCGATCTACGGCGGTCGCCCCTACGAGCAGCAGATCGACGAGCTGAAGAAGGGCGTCGACGTCGTCGTCGGCACACCGGGTCGTCTGCTCGACCTCGCCAACCAGGGTCATCTCATCCTCGGCAAGATCGGTGTCCTCGTCATGGACGAGGCCGACGAGATGCTCGACCTCGGATTCCTGCCCGACATCGAACGCATCCTCACGATGGTCCCCGACCGACGTCAGACGATGCTGTTCTCGGCCACGATGCCCGGCCCGATCATCACCCTCGCCCGCACGTTCCTGAACCGCCCGACGCACATCCGCGCCGAGGAGGCCGAATCGTCGGCCGTGCACGAACGCACCCAGCAGTTCGTCTACCGTGCGCACGCCCTCGA
>NZ_AJVB01000222.1:0-6148 GCF_000278445.1 Rhodococcus sp. R1101 | reverse complement strand
CGAGATAGAAGCCCGCCATCGCGGAGCACTCGAGATGCCAACCGGGACGACCGCGTCCCCACGGGGTGGGCCACGACGGCTCCCCAGGCTTCTCGGCCTTCCACAGCGTGAAGTCTCGCGGGTCGCGCTTGCCGAGTCCGGCGCTCTCACCCTGATGGACGTCCTCGATGCGGTGACCGGAGAGGGCTCCGTATTCCGGATAGCTCAGCACGTCGAAATAGACGTCGCCGTCGGCGGCGTAGGCGTGCCCGGCGTCGATGAGACGCTGGATGAGTTCGATCATCTGTGTGATGTGGCCGGTCGCGCGGGGTTCCACCGAGGGGGGAAGTACACCGAGCGCGTCGTAGGCGCGGTTGAAGGCCCGCTCGTAGGTCGAGGCCCATTCCCACCACGGTCGGCCCGCTTCTGCTGCCTTGCGAAGAATCTTGTCTTCGATGTCTGTGACATTTCTCACAAACAAGACATCGAGGCCCTTGGCTCCGAGCCATCGGCGGAGCACGTCGAACGCAACGCCGCTGCGTACGTGCCCGATATGGGGTTCGCCTTGGACGGTGGCCCCACACAGGTACACCGAGGCCTGGCCGGGGGTCAGCGGTTCGAAATCCCGCACGGCCCGCGATTCGGTGTCGTATAAGCGCAAGGTCACGACCGTCGATCCTACCGCTCGTCCTGCTGCGCCAGGACCAGTGCGGTCGCAACTGCGGCCACACCTTCCCCCCGGCCGGTGAGGCCGAGTCCGTCCGTCGTGGTTGCCGACACGGAGACCGGACCGCCGAGCGCCGCGGACAGCACCGCCTGCGCCTCCTCGCGTCGCGGCCCGATCTTCGGGCGGTTCCCGATCACCTGAACGGCGGCGTTGCCCACCACCCAGCCGGCGTCGGAGAGCAGACGTCGCACCTCCTCGAGCATGGCGACGCCGGAGGCACCGGCCATCTCGGGTCGCCCCGTACCGAAGACGGCTCCGAGGTCGCCGAGACCGGCGGCCGAGAGCACGGCATCGCACAGGGCGTGCGCGGCGACGTCACCGTCCGAGTGGCCCGCGCAGCCGTCGGCGTCCTCGAACAGCAGCCCGGCCAACCGGCAGGGCCGGCCGGGCTCCACGGGATGCACGTCCGTTCCGATACCGACACGCACGATGCTCACATCTCCTTCTCGGTGCGGACGCCGGACGCGAGCACGGCACGTGCCAGCACCAGGTCCAGCGGGGTGGTGATCTTGAAAGCGAGCGGGTCGCCCGCGACGGTGGTGACGCGTTGTCCCAACCGCTCGACGAGTCCCGCGTCGTCCGTGGCGTCGGCGGCGTCGCGGTTCGCCCGCTCGAGCAGCGCGACGTCGAATCCCTGCGGGGTCTGTACCGCGCGGAGGGTCGAGCGGTCGGGGGTGCCGGTGACGTCGCCCTCGGCGTCCACACTCTTGACGGTGTCGACGACGGGCAGGACGGGGATCACCGCGTCGCTGCCCGCTCGCAGCGCGTCCACGACCCGGACGAACAGATCGGCCGGGGTGAGCGCACGCGCGGCATCGTGGACGAGGACGAACCGTGCTCCCCATGCCGCCGAGAGACCGGCACGCACCGAGTCGGCGCGTTCGGCGCCACCCGCCACCACGCTCACCCGGTCGGCGAACGCCTCACCGACCAGCCGGGCCGCGGGCGTCGCGGCCAATTCGGGTGGCGCGACGATCACGACACGATCGACCACCGCCGAGGCGAACATCGCCTCGACCGAGCGGTCGAGCATGGTGCGGCCGTCGAGTTCCACGAACGCCTTGGGCAGTGGTTCACCCAGGCGAACACCACGGCCGGCCGCCGGAAGGATTCCGACGACCGGCCCGTTGCGATCGTTCATGTGCAGTTTGCCGATGTCTCGCGCCGATCAGGAAGCGGCGGCGAGAACCTCGTCGAGCATGGTTTCCGCCTTGACGTCGTCGGTGCCTTCGGCGAGCGCGAGCTCACCGACGAGGATCTGACGAGCCTTGGCGAGCATCCGCTTCTCACCTGCGGACAGGCCGCGGTCCTGCTCCCGGCGCCACAGATCGCGCACCACTTCTGCGACCTTGTTGACATCGCCGGAGGCCAGCTTCTCGAGGTTGGCCTTGTACCGCCGTGACCAGTTGGTGGGTTCTTCGGTGTGGGGTGCGCGCAGCACCTGGAAAACCTTGTCGAGGCCTTCCTGCCCGACGACGTCGCGAACTCCGACGTACTCCGCGTTCTCTGCAGGTACCCGGACCGTCAGGTCGCCCTGCGCGACTTTCAGAACCAGATATTCCTTCTGCTCACCCTTGATGGTGCGTGTTTCGATTGCTTCGATCAGCGCCGCACCGTGATGGGGGTATACGACGGTGTCTCCGACCTTGAAAATCATGTGTCCCGTGCCCCTTTCGATTCTCCCAGTTTAACACGTGACCACATCGCCCTCGCGTCAACGGTGCAGGTCAGGGGCATCGAGCGTTGAGCGCAGGGCTTGACAGGCAGTCTGTTCCGTGTATCGGGTGACGTCCGACACACCCTCCGGTCGGCGCCCGTCGATATCGCCGCCCGGACGGGAATCCGCACGAGATCCGGCCCCGACGTACACAGCGCACACGGGAACTACTACTCTGCCTAGTGGATTGCGAGCCTTACTCGAGTGGAGGAACCCGTGACTGCTCTCAAAGCGCCGACTCGTCGAGTCGTGACCGCTCTCGCCCTTGCCGCGGGAGCGGCGCTCACGATGTCCGCGTGCAGCGCCGGTCAGATCACCCAGACCTCGACGCAGGTCGCGGCCATCAACGGTTCCAACGTGGACGCCGGCAGCCTCGCGCTGCGCAACGTGCACGTGATCTACCCGAACTCCGAGGAGTACAGCATCGAGCCCGGCGGCACCGCCCAGCTCGGCTTCACGATCGTCAACCTCGACCCGTACGTGGGCGACAACCTCACCGGTATCTCCACCGATTTCGCGGCTTCGGTCACGGGCACTCCCATCGAGGTCCCCCCGCAGTCCTCCGTGGTCGCCGGCGTCTCCGAGGCGAACGCCGCCCTCGTCGAGGAGGTCGACGAGTCGCCGCGTCCGAACAGCACCGAGGAGACCCCCTCCCCCGCTCCGGCCGGCGTCGTCAACAGCGTCGAGCTCGTGAACCTTTCCGAGGGTGTCCGTCCGGGCCTGACGATCCCCGTCACCTTCACCTTCGCCGAGGCCGGCGACGTGACGCTGTCCGTGCCGGTCGACGCCGGACCGGAGCTTCCCCGCGACGAGTCGGAACTCTCGCCGATCGTGGGCGAAGCACACTAGGAGTTCCTTACGAGAGGGCCCGGTCGAGCACAGCTCGGCCGGGCCCTTCCGTATCCGCCCGATGTCGGTCCGACCGTCTATTCTCCGGCCGTGGCAAAGACCAAGACCCTCTACCGCTGTTCCGACTGCTCGCACACCGTCGCGAAGTGGGTCGGACGCTGCCCCGAATGCGGCACGTGGGGGTCGATGGACGAAGCACCCGTCCAGCCCGTCGCGGTCGCCGCACGAGCCGGCACCTCGCTCGCCCGCGCCGGTGCCGCCGCCGTGTTGCCGAGCACTCCGGCCACTCCCCTGTCGCAGATCGACGGCAAGGCGACGCACGCGAAGTCCACGGGCATCCCGGAGCTCGACCGCGTCCTCGGCGGCGGCGTCGTCCCCGGTTCCGTCGTCCTCCTCGCCGGCGAACCCGGCGTCGGCAAGTCCACGTTGCTCCTCGAGGTGGTGCACCGGTGGGCGCTGCGCGGCGAGTCCGATCGGGCTCTCTACGTCACCGGCGAGGAATCGGCCGGTCAGGTGCGGTTGCGCGCCGACCGTACCGGTGCCGTACACGACCGGGTCTATCTCGCCGCCGAGAACGACCTCGCGACGATCTTCGGGCACGTCGAGCAGGTCGGGCCCACGCTGCTCGTGGTCGACTCCGTACAGACGATGCTCGCCGCCGACGTCGACGGCGTCACCGGCGGTGTGACACAGGTGCGCGCGGTCACCAGCGCCTTGACCTCCCTCGCGAAGTCCAGCGGCATCCCGGTGCTGCTCATCGGTCACGTCACCAAGGACGGCGCGGTGGCCGGTCCGCGTTCCCTCGAGCACCTCGTCGACGTGGTGCTGCACTTCGAGGGCGACAAGCACTCCACGCTGCGCATGGTGCGCGGGGTGAAGAACCGCTTCGGGGCCGCCGACGAAGTGGGCTGTTTCGAACTCGCTGAAGACGGAATCGTCGGCGTGAGCGACCCGTCCGGATTGTTCCTGCAGCACCGCGACGAGGCCGTGCCCGGCACGGCGGTCACGGTGACGATGGACGGCAAGCGCCCGCTCCTCGGTGAGGTCCAGGCTCTCGTGGTGCCCACCCACAATCCGTCTCCGCGACGTGCCGTGAGCGGCCTCGACTCCGCGCGGGTCGCGATGGTGCTCGCGGTGCTCGAGCGTCGCTGCGGTCTCGGCCGGCTCGGCAACTGCGATGTCTACGCCTCCACCGTCGGTGGCATGCGGATCACCGATCCGTCCGCCGACCTCGCGCTCGCGCTCGCCGTCGCCTCGGCCGTGCGCGACCAGCCCGTACCCGCCGGCACCGTGCTGCTCGGCGAAGTCGGTCTCGCCGGCGAGGTCCGTCGTGTCGCAGGCGCGGGCCGTCGTCTCGCGGAGGCGAACCGGCTCGGCTTCGACCGCGGAGTCGTTCCGCGCGATGTCGAAGGTGTACCGAAGGGCATGAAGAAGTTCGAGGTGTCGAACGTGGCGCAGGCGCTGTCGACGCTCACGCGCTGACTCGCGTTCCCGCTGCCGTGTCGGCGATCGGTGCGAACATGTGTTCGTGTCCGACGCGACGGTGCTGCACGCCGACCTCGACGCGTTCTACGCGTCGGTGGAGCAGCGCGACGATCCGTGGCTGCGCGGCAAACCGATCATCGTGGGTGGGGGCGTGGTGCTCGCGGCGAGCTACGAGGCCAAGGCCCACGGCATCGTCACCGCGATGTCCGGCCGGGCCGCTCGCGCGCTGTGTCCGGGAGTGATCTCGGTGCCTCCCCGCATGGAGGCCTATGCGCAGGCCTCCCGCGACGTGTTCGCGATCTTCGACCGCACGACGCCCCTCGTGGAGGGAATCTCGATCGACGAGGCGTTCCTCGACGTCTCCGGCCTGGGGCGCATCGCGGGCAGCCCCGTCGACATCGCCGCGCGCCTGCGCCGCACGGTCGCCGAGGAGGTGGGCCTGCCGATCACCGTCGGTGTCGCCCGCACCAAGTTTCTCGCGAAGGTCGCGAGCGGGGTGGCCAAACCCGACGGCCTGCTCCTCGTCCCTCCGCATGCCGAACCGGAGTTCCTCCACCCGTTGCCGGTGGAGCGGTTGTGGGGCGTCGGCAAGGTCACCGCGGCGAAGCTGCACACGCACGGACTGAGGACCGTGGCCGACGTCGCCTCCCGTTCCGAGTCCGATCTGGTTTCGCTGCTCGGACGCGCGGCGGGACGCCACCTGCACGCCCTCGCGATCGGTCACGATCCGCGTCCGGTCCGTCACCGGCGGCGCAGTTCGATGGGCGCGCAGCACGCGCTGGGTCGCGGACCGCACAGCATGGAGTCGGTGGAGGAGACGCTGCAGTTGCTCGTCGACCGGGTATGCCGGCGGATGCGCCGATCCGGACGTCTCGGGCGCACGGTCGTCCTACGGATGCGGTTCGCCGACTACACCCGCGCGACGCGCTCTCACACCCTTCCCGGGGCCACCGCCCGCACCGACATCCTGTCGGCCACAGCACGCGACCTGCTCGAACAGACCCGGCCGCTCATCGCCGAGTGCGGTCTCACCCTGATCGGTATCGCGGTGACGAATCTCGCCGGCGAGGGCGTCGAACAGCTCGAGCTACCGTTCGACGACCCGGTCGGCGCGGAGACCGGTACCGGCGATGCGCGGACCCATCGTGCCGTCGACCGGCACGCGCTCGATGCCGTCCTCGACGACCTGCACTCTCGCTACGGTGCCGGCGCGGTCACCTCGGCCACTCTGCTCGGGCGCGATCACCGTCCCGGTGTTCCGTTGCTTCCCGACGACCCCGGCGAACCGGCCTCCTAGACCGCCGAGATGTCGTGCTCGCTCTGCGGGATGCCGTCGGCGTAGTCACGCCCCTTCGCGAAATGCTCGTGCCCGACGACGACGAACAGCCCGA